>JANXMO010000465.1 GCA_025354615.1 Burkholderiales bacterium
GCACAGCCGCCGCGCGAACTCGCCGCGCGTGGCTTCCGGGCTGGCGCCGGGTGCTTGCAGCCAGAAGGCACGCGCCGCATCGCGGAAGCGGTCATTCCATTCCAGCCAGCCGCGTGGAAAGTTGCCACCCTGGTAGCCGCCGGGGCCGATGTCCCAAGGCTCTGCGATCAGCTTCAGGCGTGACAGTAGCGGGTCTTGCGCAAGGGCGGTGAAAAACGGCCCGTCGCGCTCGAAGCCGTGGTCGCCGCGGCCCAGCACCGGCGCCAGGTCGAAGCGAAAGCCGTCAACGCCCATTTCAGCGGCCCAGTAGCGCAAGCTGTCCAGCACCAGCTGGCGCACCGCGGGCTGGCGGATGTCCAGTGTGTTGCCGCAGCCGGCGTGGTTCTCATAGCGGTCGCGGGCATTCGCTTCCAGGCGGTAATAGCTGGCGTTGTCGAGGCCGCGAAAGCTCAGCGTCGGGCCGTGCTCGTCGCTTTCAGCGGTGTGGTTGTAGACAACGTCGAGCAGTACCTCAATGCCGGCGGCGTGCAGTGCGCGCACCATCTGGCGGAATTCTTCGCGCGGCGTCAGGCCGTCAATGCCGGCTGCCAACCGCGGCTCGACACTGAAAAAGCCCAGCGTGTTGTAGCCCCAGTGGTTGCTCAACCCCAGCCGCACAAGGCGCTCTTCGTCAAGCCGCAACTGCACCGGTAGCAGGCTGACGGCGGTAATGCCCAGCCGACGCAGGTAATCGGTGCTGTGGGCATGGCCCAGGCCGGCGTAAGTGCCGCGCAGTGCTGGCGGCAGCGCCATGTTCAAGGCCGACCAGTTCTTGACGTGCAGTTCGTAGATCACCGTGTCGGCCAGCGGCGTGTGCAAAACCTCCGCAGCGGCCGGTGCGGCAAGCCGTGCGGCGACACGTGCTTTCAGCGCCCACGCCGCGTTGTCGCGGTCGTCGCGCCGCTGCGGCGCGTCGCGTTGGTGGCCGAACTGCTCGTCGCGCCATGTGAAGCAGCCGACGACGTCGCATGCATACGGGTCGAGCAGCAGCTTGTGCGGGTTGAAGCGGTAGCCGTCCTGCGGCCGCCAGGAGCCATGGGCGCGAAAGCCGTAAACCAGGCCGGGCCCGGCACCCTCGATCTGGCCGTGCCAGACGTCCTGCGTGCGTGCGGGCAGTGGCCACCGAGCCAGCAGTTGCTGGCCGGTGGCATCGAACACACACAGCTCGATGACCTCGGCATGTGCGGAAAACACGGCGAAGTTGACGCCCGTGCCATCCGCCTGGGCGCCCAACGGCCAGGCCCGGCCGTCGGCCAAAGTGGCAGGCC
>JANXMO010000483.1 GCA_025354615.1 Burkholderiales bacterium
CGGGCGCAGTGCTGCGGGCGGGCGCGCCAGCATCCAGCTGTAGAACGCCCAGGCGATGGCGGCTGCCACCACGTAGAGATCGCCCCGCACAAAATGGATGTGCAGCAGGGCCGACGGCTCGCCCCGCGCCATCACCAGCAGCACCCCGGCCAGTGAAAGCACCGCGCCCGCGCATTGCGAGAGCCGGATGCGTTCGCTGTAGCCCAGCGCGCCGACCAGCAACATCCACAGTGGGCTGCTGGCAGCAATCAGCGTGACGTTGATGGGCGTGGTCGTCACCAGCGCCAGGTATTGCAGCGCGTTGTAGCTGCCCACGCCCAGCAGCCCCAGCATCAGCAGCGGCCGCCAGCGCTGGGCCAAGGCTTGCGGGCGCTGCAGCAGGCGCCAACCCCATGGCAGCAGCAGGGCTCCGGCCAGCAGCCAGCGCAAAAAATTGAGCAGCAGTGGCGGCACGCTGCCCACCATTGCACGGCCGGCCACGGCATTGCCCGCCCAGAGCAGCGGCGGCACGATCAGCAGCAAAACGGTGCGGGCTGGCAGCGGCACGGCGGTATCCGTCAGCAGTGCGGCCGGGCGGGCAAAGCCCGGCTCTGGGCTGGCTGCAGCGCAAAAGCAAGCATCAGGCAGCGGTGCGTTTGATTTCCAACGTGCGGTGAGCCGGCTTGCCCGCGCGCCGTCAACGCCCGCGCCGCACGCGCAGCAGCTCGTCAAGGATCAACAGCCCGGCGCCCAGCGTGATCGCGCTGTCGGCCACGTTGAAAGAAGGGAAGTACCAGCCGCGCCAATGCACCTGGATGAAGTCGACCACGTAGCCGTGCAGGAGTCGGTCGATGACATTGCCGAGCGCGCCGCCCAAAATCAAGGCCAGCGCCCAGCTGAACAGCCGCTGGCCGCCATGGCGCTTCAGCAGCCAGACGATGAAGGCAGTAGCCGCCAACCCGATACCGACGAAAAACCAGCGCTGCCAGCCCGACGCACCGGCGAGAAAGGAAAACGCCGCGCCGCTGTTGTGCACGCGAACCCAGTTGAAAAACGAGGTGACGCGGTGACTGTCGCCGAGCTGAAAGTGGCTCAACACCAGTGTCTTGGCCAGTTGGTCGGCCGCGATGACGACCAGGGCGATCAGCAGCCACGGCATCAAGGGGCTGGTGGGGCTGCGGGCGGCGGTTTTGCGGGTGGCCATGAAGAAAGGTGGAGGAAAAACGAAATGAAATGAAGACGCGTCAGACGGGCGTTCAGGCAACCGTTCGGTGTTCGCCAGCACCAAACAAATTACTCGTGCAACGGGCACACAGCGTGGGGTGCGCCGCCTCACGGCCGACGTCGGCGCGGTAATGCCAGCAGCGATCGCATTTGGGCGCGGTTGACGGCTGTACCGCGATGGTCAGCGTGCCCGGCTCGGCGCCTTCCAGCAGCTGCGCCTGCGAGGTCAGCGTGACGAAGCGCAAGCTGTCGCCCAGGCTGGCGAGCAAGGCGTGATCAGCGCCTGAAGCGGTGATCGATATCTCGGCCTGCAGCGACGACCCCAGCCCGCCCGCGCGGCGCACGCCCTCGATTTCCTTGTTGGCCGCGTCGCGGATCTCGCGCAAACGGCTCCAGCGCGCGAGCAGCGGCTCGTCGACCCAGGCCGACACATCGCTGTAGGTTTCGGTGAAGATCGACGGCGACTGCCCCGGCACCAATACAGCCCAGGCCTCTTCGGCCGTGAAGCTCAAAAAAGGCGCCATCCATCGCAGCAGCGCGTGTGTCAGATGGAACAACGCGGTCTGCGCGCTGCGCCGCGCTACCGACTTCGGCGCGGTGGTGTAAAGCCGGTCTTTCAGCACGTCAAGATAGAAAGCGCCCAGGTCTTCGCTGCAGAACACCTGCAGCGCGGCCACAACGGGATGGAATTCGTAAACCTCGTAATGCGCCAGCACCTGAGCCTGAAATTGCGCCGCGCGGGCGAGCATCCAGCGGTCGATCTCCAGCACGTCGGCCAGCGGAACGGCGTCGCGCTCAGCGTCGAAATCGCTGATGTTGGCCAGCAAAAAGCGCAGCGTGTTGCGGATGCGCCGGTAGGCGTCGACCACGCGAGCGAGGATTTTTTCGTCGCCTGCAATGTCGCCTGAGTAGTCGCTCGCAGCCACCCACAGACGGATGATTTCCGCACCAAGCTTGTCACTCACGGCCTGCGGCTCGATGCCGTTCTTCAGGCTCTTGCTCATCTTGCGCCCGCTGCTGTCGACGGTGAAGCCATGCGTCAGCAGCGCTTTGTAAGGCGCGCGCCCTTCAATGGCGCAGGCGATCAGCAGCGACGAATGAAACCAGCCGCGGTGCTGGTCATGACCTTCGAGATACAGGTCGGCCTCCGGCACCGACGCGTTGGCGCCGCCATGGCCGCCGCCAGCGTGAGAGCCGTGCAGCACGTGGAAGAAACTCGATCCCGAGTCAAACCACACATCCAGGATGTCGGTCGACTTGGTGTAGTGCTCGGCCTCGTCGCCCAGCCAATCCCGCGCATCGAGCTGGGTCCAAGCCTCGACGCCACCGCGCTCGACCAGCTGCGCCGCGCGCTCCATCAGCGCCGGCGTGTCGGGATGCAGGTCGCCTGTGGCTTTATGCAAAAAGAAGGGCAGCGGCACGCCCCAGCTGCGCTGACGGCTGATGCACCAGTCGGGCCGGTTGGCAATCATGTCGCGCAGGCGGGCCCGGCCGTTCTCCGGGTAGAAACGGGTTTGCGCAATCGCGTCGAGCGCCGTCTGGCGCAGCGGCTGCGGCGGTTTGTCAGCCGTGAACACGCCGGCGCCTTCGTCCATGCGGATGAACCACTGCGGCGCTGCGCGGTAAATCACCGGCGACTTGTGGCGCCAGCAGTGCGGGTAACTGTGCGTCAACGGGCTGCTGGCCAG
>JANXMO010000491.1 GCA_025354615.1 Burkholderiales bacterium
AGCGGCTGGCGCGCTACACCATCGTTGACGTGTCGGGCGCGCTGCGCGAGCACCAGCGCACGCGGCTGGCGGCCTATGGTGCCCGCGTGCGCTGGCTCGACATGCTGCCCGACGCGCTGCACGGCGTCATCGTCGGCAACGAGGTGCTCGACGCCTTGCCGGTGCAGCTGCTGCGCTTCGACGGCAGTGAGTGGCATGAGCGCGGCGTCACGCTGCAGCCGGGCGGCCTGGCGTGGGCCGACCGGCCGACCGCGTTGCGCCCGCCGCATGACGGCGCGTTTGCGCCCGGCAGCGTGGTCGAAATCCATCCGCAGGCCGAGGCCTTCGTCGCCACGCTGGCCGAGCGGCTGACGTGCGGCGCGGCCTTTTTCATCGACTACGGCTTCCCCGCCGCCGAGTACTACCACCCGCAGCGCACCGGCGGCACGCTGATGTGCCACCGCGCCCATCGAGCCGACGCCGACCCGCTGGCCGACGTCGGCGCCAAGGACATCACTGCCCACGTCAATTTCAGCGGCATTGCTTTGGCGGGCCAGGAGGCCGGGCTGGAGGTGCTGGGCTACACCTCGCAAGCGCGGTTTCTGCTGAATTGCGGCCTGCTGGAGCTGCTGCCAACAGCGCTCGGCACGGCCGACCACCTGCGGGCCACCAGCGCCGTGCACAAGCTGATCGGCGAACACGAGATGGGCGAGCTGTTCAAGGTGATCGGTTTTGCCCGCGGCTGTGATGCGGCCTTCGTCAACGCCCCGCTGGGCTTCGTGCACGGCGACCGCACGCACACGCTGTGATCCGCTGGCTGATCGTCATTTTCCTGGCGCTGCTGCTGTTTGGCGGCCTGGAGCGCTGGCTGCGCCGTGTCGGCCTCGGCCGCCTGCCGGGCGACTTCCGCTTTTGGCTGGCCGGGCGTGAGTGGTTCGTGCCGATTGGCAGCAGCGTGGTGTTGAGCCTGGTGGCCTTGCTGTTGTCGAAATGGATTTGAGGCGCTGCCAGCCGGCGGGCTGGCGCACGATCACGGCAGAACGGTGGGCCTTGCGGCTGAATTTCATCGTTTGCCGGGTGCCGATCTGGCGTCCAATCGATCGATCAAGCGTGGCGCCGTCATTGGCCGCCTTCGCCGCCTTCGCCGCCTGTTTTTCCATTGTTGTTTGCACTTTGCGCGTTCAACGCCAGGAGTTTCCGCCATGACCGCTGCAACCAATCAATCGTCAATCCCCGCGCCGTTGGATGCCGACCACGCCATGGCGCTGGAAGCCCGCTATGGCGCGCACAACTACCACCCACTGCCGGTGGTGCTGGCGCGCGGTGAAGG
>JANXMO010000513.1 GCA_025354615.1 Burkholderiales bacterium
CACAAACGAAAGCGATTGCAGTCGGCGCACAAAAACGGTGGGGTGAAAAGAAGAAAAAAGCGTCACGTCAGGATCTCCGAAAGGCGCGCCGTGAAGGCGGCCGGGCCATCTTGCACAACCCACGGCGCAAGGAAAAGAAAGACAACAGCCGTCACGGCAAGCACAGCCACAAGGCTGTCATCACAGCACGCCGCTGTCACGCAGCGCCTGCGCAACCGCGGCTTGGCCGGTGGCTGTCAACGGTGTAAGCGGCAGGCGCACGATGGCGGCACAACGCCCCAATTGTTGCAGCGCCCATTTGGCAGGCGCCGGGCTGGGCTCGATAAACAGGTTTTGGTGCAGCGGCAGCAGCTGCAAATGCAACGCGACTGCCTCTTGCAACTGGCCTTCGAGCGCCGCATGGCACAGCGCCCGCATCGCGCGCGGTGCCACATTGGCCGTCACGCTGACGTTGCCGTGGCCGCCCATCAACATCAAGGCCACCGCGGTCGAATCGTCGCCCGAATAGATTGAAAACCCGGCTGGCGCCGTTTTGACCAGCCAGCCGGCCCGCTCAATGCTGCCGCTGGCCTCTTTGATGCCGACGATGCCGGGCACCTGCGCCAGCCGCAGCGTGGTGTTGAGGTGTAGATCGGCCGCGGTGCGGCTGGGCACGTTGTAGAGCACCGAGGGAATGTCGACCGCCTCGGCAATCGCCTTGAAGTGCTGGTACATGCCTTCTTGCGACGGGCGGTTGTAGTAAGGCACCACCGACAGCGTGCAGTCCGCGCCCACTTGCTTGGCATAACGGCTGAGTTCGATCGCTTCGCGGGTGGAATTGCCACCGGCGCCAGCCATCACCGGCACGCGGCCGTTGGCCTGCTCGACCGTCACGCGGATGATTTCGCAGTGCTCTTCAACCGAAACGGTCGGTGACTCGCCGGTCGTGCCGACCACGCCGATGCAATCAGTGCCTTCGGCCACGTGCCAGTCGATCAGGCGGCGCAAGGCGGCGTAGTCAACGCTGGCGTCTTCGTGCATCGGCGTGACCAGCGCGACGATGCTGCCAAGAATGGGTTTCATGAGGCGTCCTTGCAATCGGCTGATTTTAGCGGTCGCGAGCATCCGGCCTTTTGATGCACCGCGCGCTTACCTACAATCCGCAGCCCTATGCCTTCTTCAGCCCAAAACACGCTTCCTGGTGCGGTCTTGCCGCCGTCTTCCAATGCCGACGTGGCGGGTCGTTACGGCGAAGAATCGATCCGCGTGCTCAAAGGGCTGGAGCCCGTCAAGCAGCGCCCCGGCATGTACACACGCACCGACAACCCGCTGCACATCGTGCAAGAGGTGATCGACAACGCCGCCGACGAAGCCCTGGCCGGCCACGGCAAACGCATCGACGTCACGGTACACACCGACGGCTCGGTCAGCGTGCACGATGACGGCCGCGGCATTCCCTTCGGCCTGCACCGGGAAGAACAGGTTCCGGTGGTCGAAATCGTCTTCACCCGCCTGCACGCCGGCGGCAAGTTCGACAAGGGCGCGGGCGGCGCTTACAGCTTCTCCGGCGGCCTGCATGGCGTGGGCGTCAGCGTGACCAACGCGTTGTCGAAGCGGCTGCAGGTCACCGTGCACCGCGAAGGGCAGGTGGCAACACTGGCCTTCAGCGGCGGCGATGTAGTCGAACCGCTCGCCATGCGCAAACTCGCCGCTGGCGAGCGCAAAACCGGCACCAGCGTACGCGCATGGCCCGACGAAAAATACTTCGACAGCATCGACTTTCCCAAGCCCGAGCTGACGCACCTGCTGCGCAGCAAAGCCGTGCTGATGCCCGGCGTCACCGTCACGCTGACGGTCGAAAAATCAGGCGACACCCAGCGCTGGACCTACCAAGGCGGCCTGCGCGACTACTTGTTGCAAACGCTGACCGCCGACCCGGCGCTGCCGCTGTTAGAAGGCGAGCACCACGCTGGCGCCAACGAGTCTGACAACTTCGCAGTGGGCGAGGGCGCCACCTGGTGCGTGGCTTTCACTGAAGAAGGCGCGCCGGTGCGCGAGAGCTACGTCAACCTGATTCCCACCGTCAACGGCGGCACGCACGAGTCAGGTTTGAAAGACGGTTTGTTCGGCGCTGTCAAAGGCTTCATCGAGCTGCACTCGTTGTGCCCCAAAGGCGTCAAGCTGATGCCGGACGACGTGTTCTCGCGCGCCAGCTTCGTGCTCAGCGCCAAGGTGCTGGACCCGCAATTCCAGGGCCAGATCAAGGAGCGGCTCAATTCGCGCGACGCGCTGCGGCTGGTGTCATCCGCCGTCAAACCGCGGCTGGAGCTGTGGTTGAACCAGCACGTCGAGCACGGCAAGAAG
>JANXMO010000526.1 GCA_025354615.1 Burkholderiales bacterium
GACAAACCGTAAAGCAAGAAGCCGCTGGCCAGCGCGCCAAGCACGAAGTACTTCATGGCCGCTTCGGTGGCGTTCAAGCTGTCACGGCGCAAGGCGGTCAGCGCATACAGCGCCAGGCTCATCAGCTCAAGGCCGAGGTAGATGACGAGAAAGTTGTTGGCCGACAGCATCACGCTGATGCCTAAGAGCGAAAACAGGCTGAGGGTGAACAACTCACCCTTGAGCAAGTCACGCGGTGCGGCATACGGACGGGCATAGACCAGCGACACGAACACGGCAATGGCGGCAAACACGCCCAGCAGGTGGCCCAGCGGGTCGGCCACCACCATGTGCTGCAGCGCATACACGGTAGCGCCGGCGTCGTAAGCGGCCAGGTGCAAGGCGCCGAAGACCACGACGGCGGCTTGTGTCAGCGCGTAGGTGACGGTCCGCCGCGGGTCGGTCACCCAAAGGTCGACCAGCGAAACGATGCAGGCAGCCGCCAGCAAAAAGATTTCGGGAGTGACGGCGAGCCAGTTCATGGTGCTCATGGGAGGTTCAGTTGACCCGCTTGGAAACCGCCACGTGCTGCAGCAGCTGCGTAACGGACACATGCATGGCATCAGTCAACGGCTTGGGGTACACGCCGATCCATAGCGTTGCGGCCGCCAGCAGCGTCATCATCAACATTTCACGCGGGTTGAGATCGGTCAACGCGCGCACGTGAGCATGGGTGGCCGGGCCGAAGTAGACCCGCTTGACCATCCACAGGGTGTAAGCGGCACCGGAAATCAAAGCCGTGGCGGCCAGCAGCCCCAGCCAGAAGTTCACCTTGACCGTGCCCAGAATCACCATCCACTCGCCGACGAAGCCACTGGTGGCCGGCAGGCCGCAATTGGCCATCGCAAAAAACACGGCAAAAGCGGTGAATGTGGGCATCGTGTTGACAACGCCGCCGTATTGCGCAATCTCACGCGAGTGCACCCGGTCATAGAGCACGCCGATGGCCAAAAACATGGCGCCGGACACGAAGCCGTGCGACACCATTTGCACCAGCCCGCCCGACACGCCCAACTCGTTGAACAGAAAGAAGCCGAGCGTGGCAAAGCCCATGTGGGCAATCGACGAATAAGCCACGAGTTTTTTCATGTCTTGCTGCACCAGTGCCACCAGGCCGATGTAGATCACCGCAACCAGCGACAAAGCCACGATCAACCAAGCCCATTGATGTGCCGCATCAGGCGTGACGGGCAGCGAAAACCGCAGGAAGCCATAGCCGCCGAGCTTGAGCATGATAGCCGCCAGCACGACCGAGCCGCCGGTCGGCGCCTCGACGTGCGCATCAGGTAGCCAGGTGTGCACCGGCCACATCGGTACTTTGACGGCGAAGGCGGCGAAAAAAGCGAAGAACAACAAAGTCTGCGCCGTCATCGGCAACGGCAGGCGTTGCCAGGCAACGATGTCGAAACTTCCGCCCGATTTGAAATACAGGTAAATCAACGCCACGAGCAACAACAGCGAGCCGGCCAGCGTGTAGAGAAAGAACTTGAAGGCGGCATACACCCGTCTTGGCCCGCCCCACACGCCGATGATGATGTACATCGGCACCAAGGTGGCTTCAAAGAAAACGTAAAACAGCATGCCGTCGAGCGCGCAAAAAACACCCACCATCAGCCCGGACAAAATAAGGAAGGCACCCATGTACTGATTGACGCGGTCGTGAATGACCTCCCAGCCGGCCAGCACCACAATGACGGTGATGAATGCCGTCAACGGCACGAACCACAAGGAAATGCCGTCTATCCCCAGGTGGTATTTGACGTTGAAGCGGTCGATCCACGGCACCAGCTCGGTGAACTGCATGCCGGTGGCCGCATTGTCAAAATGGCCCACCAGCGGCAGCGTGACGGCAAAGCTCAGCAACGCGGCAACCAACGCCAGCCAGCGCACCGCGTGCGAATGTTCATCCCGCCCCAGCGCCAGCAGCAAAGCGCCGCTGACGATCGGCAGCCAGATGGCCAGGCTCAATAAACCCATGTTCTTTTTCTCCGTGGCCGTGGCGGACTCAATGGCCCGCCAGGCTGCCCAGATAGGGCCACAACTGCCAAGTCATCATCCCGATGACACCGAGAATCATCACCAGCGCATACCAGTACAAATGCCCGGTCTGGATCAGTCGCACCAGGGACGACACACCGCCCACGACCCGCGCCGAACCGTTGACGAGCAAGCCGTCGATCAGGCCCACATCGCCGCCCTTCCACAGCCCGCGCCCGAGTGCGCGCGCACCGGCCGCCAACACGTGCTCGTTGAACCAGTCGAAGTAGTACTTGTTGTCGAGCAGGCGGTTAAGAAAACCGGTGCGGGCCTGGATGACGGCCGGAATCGACGGCTTGAGAAGATAGAAAACAAACGCCGTTGCCACACCCGCCAATGCCAGCCAGAACGGCAGCGATGTCAAGCCGTGCAATGCCATTTCGGTGGCGCCGTGAAATTCCTGCGCCAGCTCGTGCATTGCGGGGTGTCGAGCAGCGTCGACAAAAATCGCATTTTTGAAAAAGTCACCGTACAGCAGTGGGCCGATCGTCAGGAAACCGATGACGGCAGATGGCAGCGCCAGCAACAGCAGTGGCAGCGTCACGACCCACGGGGATTCGTGCGGGTCATGCTGATGGTCGGCGTGACCATGTCCGCCGTGGTCATGCGCAGCGTGGTAGCCGTCATCAGCCGGTGGATAAGGCTTGTGATGGAAGCGCGGCTTGCCGTGAAAAACGAGGAAGTACATCCGGAATGAATAAAAAGCAGTGACGAACACTCCAGCTAGCACGGCGAAGTAAGCAAAGCCGGCCACCGGCAGAGGACTGGCGTGCACCGCCTCGATGAGGCTGTCCTTGCTGTAGAAGCCGGAAAAGAATGGCGTGCCGATCAATGCCAGTGAGCCCAGCAGCGCGGTGATCCAGGTGATGGGCATGTATTTGCGCAAACCGCCCATGTTGCGGATGTCCTGATCATGGTGCATGCCGATGATGACCGAGCCGGCGGCCAGAAACAGCAGTGCTTTAAAGAAAGCATGCGTCATCAAATGGAACACGGCCACCGAATAGGCCGAAGCGCCCAACGCCACCGTCATATAACCCAACTGCGACAGGGTGGAGTACGCAACGACGCGCTTGATGTCGTTTTGCACGATACCGAGAAAGCCCATGAACAGTGCGGTGATGGC
>JANXMO010000531.1 GCA_025354615.1 Burkholderiales bacterium
AGTTTCGACTTCCGGTTTGTGCACGTCCAAGGCGTCAGCCTCAACATCGGCTTGGGCACCAAGGACGAGCCTCTCGCGGATTTCTTCACCAACAATCCGCCGGTCGTTTGGTTCGCAGACGGATCGTCACTCGAAGGCTGCGAGTTCACGCAACTCCCGATGACTGACCTGCAACCGTACGACGCGGACCGCCTACAGGCGCTGGACTGGTCCGGCGTCGATATCCGGTCCGAGTCACAGGGCGAAGCGCGGCGCGTCGGCACCATCCAGCACAACATCATCGAACGTCTGCAGCGTAACCCTGCGTACGCCGTGATCTTCGACGACGATGGGTCGAACGAGGCGGCCGACGTCGTGGCCATCACGATCGATCAGAGCAAGCCGACAGTACCGCGCATCGAGGTCGAGCTGTACCACCTGAAGTACGCTGGCGGCGCGCCAGGCAGGCGGTTGGAAGACCTATACGTCGTGTGTGGGCAGGCTCAGCGCAGCACCTCGTGGCTCGCCAATCATGGACGGCGCACCGATCTGTTCACGCACCTGCTCAGCCGGAACGACCAGCGAATGCAGCGTGGGGCTCCCACGCGTTTCGAACGGGGGACCGAGGAGTTGCTCTTGCAGATCCGGGAGATGAGCCGACGGTCGGAGGTGAAGCTCAAGGTTTACGTCGTGCAACCGGGTCTGTCAAAAGCGCAAGCCTCGCACGGGCAACTGATGCTCCTGGCGGTCACCGAGCGGTTCCTCTCCGACACGTACGAGATACCGTTCTCCGTCATGTGCAGTCCCTGATCCGAACAGAGTCCATACCTCGTCGTCGCACCAACGCCACACGCCGGACTCCAACAAAGCATGGCGCGCAATGTAGGTAAGGATCTAGGTAGAAAACAAAAACGGGGCGCTACGCCCCGTTCTGCTTGATTTTTTGCGAAGTGGACGGCGGCCGGCTTGATGCCACGCGTCCCAGAACGTCCGACAAAGGCCCATCGCAACCCACCGCCTGTGTACCCCTCCGTGTACCCCTCACGGTCCGGAAGGACCAACGGGTTAGCCCCTTGTGAGAGCTAACCCGTTGATTTTTATGGTGCGGCTGGCAGGAATCGAACCCACGACCCCTTGGTTCGTAGCCAAGTACTCTATCCAGCTGAGCTACAGCCGCGCAGCTCTCTACTTTAGCATCAAATTGCGGTTTGTTTGGATGGGCGCGGCGGTCACATGACGTGGGCGGCTGCTGCGTGCCAGCGGGCCGTTGCGGGCTCATCGCCTTCTTGTTGGGCAAGGCGGGCCAAGGTCAGATAGGCTTGGCGGCGGGCGCTGGCGGGGAGTGCCGGGTTGGCGGCTGCGGGTTCGAGCAGCTGGCGGGCTTTGCCCCAGAGCTGGCGTTCGGCGAGGGCGCTGCCCACGGCGTGGGCGATGGCCGGCTCGCGGGGGTAAGCCGCTGCGGCAGCTTCGAGCCGCGGCAGCCAGTCGGCGCCCAGGCCGGGAACGGCGGCCGCGAAGCCCTGCGCCAGTGCCGCCCGTTCGTCGACGGCCATTTCACCCAGCCGCTCCCAGAAGGGGCGCAACCAACCCCGGGCTTCGTCAAAGGCGCTGAAACGGGCGGCCCGCAGCGCGGCGCGGGCGGCTACGAAAGCATCACGCCGATCGGCGCTGTCGAGTTGCAGCCAGGTGCGGCGCAACTGGTCGATGTCATGCGCCGTGTCGATGCATTCAAAAGCCAGCGAGCGCAGCAGGCCTTGCCCGGCGATATTGGAAATGCCTTGGTGCTTGACGAGCAGGCGGGCGGTTTTCAAGGCTTCCGCCGGCTGTCGGCCGAGCCGCGTGGCCTGCAGTTTGAGGCGCAAGGCGGAGGTGCGGCGGGCGACGCCTGGCGGCAGTTCCGCCAGCAGGGCCAGCGCACGCGGTGCGTCATGGTCGTCGAGCGCCCATTCGGCGGCCAGCAGTCGGGCACCTTCCTCGGCCGGGCGCGCGGCCGGGTGGCTGTTGGCCGCCTCCAGCACGCGGCGCAGCTGTTCATCGCGGCGGCTGCGGTCTTGCAGCCGGTGTGCGCTGCCGGCGGCCAGCAAACGGGCCAGCACGGTGAACTCGTCGTCCTGCGTCAGCTCGGGCGTGTCTGCTTGAATGGCGAGCGCACGCTGGGCGGCGCTTTGCGCACGGCTGTAACGCCCGCCGAAGTACTGTGCGAGGGCCTGGCGCAGCGCTGCCTGCGCGCTGCGGTCGCGCCGTGACACACGCCATTCGCGCGCCCGCCGCGGCAGCCCCGTCAAGGCGTCGATGGCTTGCATGACCGACACGAGCGCAAAGCAGCTGCCGACCAACACCAGCAAAAACAGGTTCAGCGACACATCCAGCCGCCAGCCGCTCCAGTAAAGGCTGACCAGCCCGTCATTGCTGCCAAGCGTGGTGGCGGCCACCACCGCCACGGCGAACAGCAGCATGAACCAGATGACAGCGCGCATGAAGGAACGACGACGGGCCGGCGGCTCAGCGGCCCGCCAAGCCAGGGTAGACCGCAGCCAAGGCGGCCAGCGTTTCATCCGGGCGCAAGACAGTGATGTGCCGCGCCTGCGCAGCCACCTGGCGCAACAACTCAGTGGCCAGCACCGTGCGGCGCAGGCTACGGTCAAAGTAACGATCGATCAGGCTTTGCGCCGCCGCCAGGTCGGACTGCACGGTGTCGTACTGCCGGCTAAGCAGGGCCAGGCGTGCGTTGAGCAAGCGCAGTTTGAGGTTTTCACGCAGGAAGAACGCGTTGTCAGGCGCCATCAAGGCCGCTTCAGGGTGGTCGATGCGGGTGACCCGCACGAGCGAGCGAACTTCCTCCCCAACGCGTGCCAAGCCGTCCGCGCCGTGTGCGTTCAGTGCTTGAAGCCAATTGGGCCAGCCCGCCCGAGCCCGGGCCGCAGAAGCGGCGGCGGCCCTCGCCGTGGCAGCGGTCGAGGCGGCAGGTGCTGTCAGTGCCGCCGCGGCAACAGCGCGCCGGCCGTCGGCCTGCGACAACAGGGGCAATTCATCCACCATGCGCGCCGCCTCTTCGAGCTTCAAGCTCAACGACGGCAGGTCGGCCATGCCGACGGCTTTAACGCGGTCGACATCGCTGGCAATGGCGCGGCGCACGTTCTCGAGCCGCGGCTGGTTGTGGCGCGCCAGGCGCTCATCGGCCTGTTTCAGCGCCGCCACCAGCGATTCGGCACTGCCGGTGATGGCGCTTTGCTGCATGGCCAAGCGGATGCCGGTATCGATGTCGGCCAGCAGGTTTTCGTCGCGTGAACGGATCAACGATTGCATCAGCTCATCGAGCTGACCGCGCTGCACCGCCACCTCCGCCACCCGCGCTTCCAGCAAGGCCAGCTTGGCGGCCGACTCGCGGGTCAGGTC
>JANXMO010000539.1 GCA_025354615.1 Burkholderiales bacterium
TGCAGGCCCTTGCCGCCGCTGGTCTTCAGAAAGCTCTTCAGGTGCAACTCGTCGAGCAGTGCGTGGGTCAGCTGCGCTGCCTCCTGAATCGCGGGCCAGGCCACGCCTTCGCCCGGGTCGAGGTCGAAGGTCATGCGGTCGGGCTTGTCGATGTGGCGGGTCTTGGCGTTCCAGGTGTGGAATTCGATCACATTCATTTGCGCCGCGGCGCTCAGGGCCGTGAACGAGTCGATTTCCATCATCGGCGGGTGGCCAGGGTCGAGCTTCGGGTCCAGCAGCCTGACGCCCGGTAACTCCAGCTTGCCGGCGTGTTTCTGGAAGAACTGCTGCCCGCCGACGCCGCTGGGCGCGCGCACCACGGCCACCGGCCGGTTTTTGAGATGCGTCAGCAAGTGGCGTGAGGCACGCAGGCAGTAGTCGACCAAATCGCGTTTGGTCAGCCCGCTGGTGGTGTCGATGATTCGGTCAGGGTGCGTAATGCGGACAAGGTCTGCACCCTGCGACGAGCGCTTTCTCGGCGCCGTGGAGGTCAAAGCCGGTGCTTTCAGCGTTGCGGCGGCAACCGGCTTTTCCTGCGTCACGGCTGCTGCCGGCTTGTCGCTGCGCAAGCCGTGGAAGACGGCATGGCGGATGCGCCCGTCAGGTGTCCACTGGGCGAATGACACCTCGGCCACCAACTGCGCCTGCACCCATTGGCCGCGCGCATCGGCCGGTTTGTCATCCAGCGGCGTGTCGGCCACCGCCAGCGGCTTGAGCCGTTTTTCCAGCGCTTTCAATGTGGCGGCGTCAAAACCGGTTCCCACCTTGCCGGCGTAACGCAGACGCTGCTGCCCGTCATGAAACGCCAGCAACAACGCCCCCAGCCCGCTGCGCGTGCCGCGCGGCGGGGTGTAGCCGACGATGACAAACTCCTGCCGATGCGTGCATTTGAGCTTGACCCAGGCCGGTGAGCGGCGCGACACATAAGGCGAGTCGCGCCGCTTGGCGATAAGGCCCTCGAGGCGCAGCTGACAGGCGTTGTGCAGCAAGTCGTCAGGCGCGGCATTGAAGTCTTCACTGAAACGGATGTGCGGCGATGTCTTGCCCTCGAGCAGCCGCGCAAGAAAGGCACGCCGCTCGTGCAGCGGCAGCTGGCGCAGGTCGTGGCCGTCGAAATACGGGATGTCGAACAGGTAGTAGCAAATCGTTGCGGTGTCGGCCGCATCAAAAGCGTTTTGCAGCGCGTTGAAGTCGGCCACACCGCTGGGGCCTTGGGCCACGATTTCACCGTCCAGCCAGCCGCTGGGCAGCTGCAGGGCTTTGACAGCCTTGGCCAAGGGCTGAAGCCGGTGCGTCCAGTCATGGCCTTGGCGGGTGAACAGTTGCACCTCCGTGCCATCGATGCGCGCCAGCAGCCGGTAGCCGTCAAATTTGATTTCGTAGGTCCAGTCGTCACCCGGCGGCGCTTGCTCAGCCAGCACCGCCAGCTGCGGGGCCAGCGCCAGCGGCAGTGCCGCCGCTCGGGCGCCCGCGGGCAGCGCAGATGGCGCGGGTGGCGCGCTGTTGTCAGCCGGCTGAATGGCAGCCTTTCGGGGCGGCTTCGCGGCCGTTGTGGAAGCTCGCCTTGCGGGTTTGGGGCGGGCGGCCAGCACGCTGTCGGGCTGCGCCTCCACCACACTGAACGCGGCTGCGGGCCGGGCCGCGGCATCGGCCTCTTTGATCAACAGCCACGGCTCCTGGCGTTCGTTGCGGTGGCCGTGCATGCGAACCAGCATCCAGGCACCGCTGAGCTTGTCACCCTGCAGCGTGAATTTCAATTTGCCGGCAAGCCAGCCGGCTTGCGGGTCGCCTTGCGGCTGCCAGGTGCCATGGTCCCAGACGATGACGGTACCGGCGCCGTAATGCCCCGCGGGAATGGTGCCTTCGAAGTCCGCATACGACAGTGGGTGGTCCTCCACCTGAACGGCCATGCGCTTGTCATGAGGGTCCAGGCTCGGGCCCTTGGGCACGGCCCAGCTCTTGAGCCTGCCAT
Organism: Burkholderiales bacterium; assembly: GCA_025354615.1. Lineage (GTDB taxonomy): Bacteria > Pseudomonadota > Gammaproteobacteria > Burkholderiales > Burkholderiaceae_C > JANXMO01. The sequence goes on from JANXMO010000539.1 coordinate 2,012, forward strand.
CCATTTCGAGGCGGAAGTCATAGTGCAGCCGGCGAGCTGCATGCTTTTGAATGACGAAACGCGGGCTACGGCTTGACGAAGCCACCTCGCCCGCGGGCTCGGGCGTCGCACTGAAATCACGCTTTTGGCGGTACGGTTCAAGAGGGTCAGGCAAGTCAGCGGCAGCGGGCAACATGCGGTCGGTTGGCAATTGAAGTGCCAGCCGTTTGGCGCCTCAGCACCCACGTTGCCCATCCGGTCAAACAGCGGCGCCAAGAGCCATCTGGCGCTACAGTTGATTCATTGACGATTGATATCCCATCGCCGCCACGGCCTTGCCCGCCTGGCCATTCCGCCTTCAGCAGGCGTTTTCTTTTTCCACCTCATGAACGAACAAGAAGTCCGCCAGCAAGCCTTTGCCATGCCGTTGACCAGTCCCGCGTTTCCGCGCGGGCCTTATCGTTTCATCAACCGCGAGTACCTCATCATCACCTACCGCACCGATCCGGCAGCGCTGGCGCGCATCCTGCCGGCACCACTGGTGGCGCAGGAGCCCATCGTCAAGTACGAGTTCATCAACATGCCGGACTCCACCGGCTTCGGCCACTACTGCGAATCCGGCCAGGTGATTCCGGTGCGGCTGGGCGATGAAGAAGGCAGCTACACCCATTCGATGTACCTGAATGACCACCCGCCGATCGCAGCCGGCCGCGAGCTCTGGGGATTTCCAAAA
>JANXMO010000613.1 GCA_025354615.1 Burkholderiales bacterium
ATTGACATCAAAATTGATGAAGTTCCAATATGAAGGAACGTAGTCACGGCCGAGACGAAATTCACCAGCAACCTTGCTGGTCAAACTGGCAGTAGCACGGCGGTTAAAGAAAGCCGTGGTGCCCAGACCGTTCGCGCCACCGGTCGTGCCGGCGTCAGGCTGCAACGCACCTTCGAGCCAGAAGCTGGCGCCCAAACCGCCGCCCAGATCTTCAACACCACGGAACCCAATACGGCTGGTGTTCAATTGGTCGCTGCTGAGCGTTGTGACACGCGCAGAGCCGTTCTTGACCACGTTGGCGCTCAAGTCAACGACACCGAACAGGGTGACGCTCGATTGAGCGGATGCGACGCCAGCGAATGCGCCCAAAATGGCGAAGGCAAGCAGAGATTTTTTCATTGCGACTATCTCCTAAGTTGAACAAGAGGTTCTGATCTTTGGCGACCCGCCTGGGCCGATCAAACCAACCCCCGCAGTGGAAGTTGTATGTATTGCAACAGACCACCCGTCGTGTTGCAAAGGATTGCCGCCGAAAAAGGCCTTTATGTTGCGGTGTAACAACGAGGTGAGGGGCGAGTGGTAAACGCATCGCACAAAAGCACCTGCTTCGGAAAGGCGCGAAAATGGTAAAGGCAAGGGAAATGCCGCTCGCCAAGTGATTTACCCGTTATTCTGAATGCCAATTGACCGACCGTTTGTCCGCATGCCGAGCGCCATTGTGATGTTGCATTTTCTGATCGTCTCTGTCGACAACGCGTTGCGTACTCTCTTTAGCAGCACCCCCGCAAGCCGGCCAATGCCGATGCCTGAAAGTGCTGACATAAATCAGCAGCCGTTGAATCCCGAGGAAAAAATGCTTTCTGGTGCGTTGATGCGCGTCAACCATGTGGGGGAGATTTGCGCGCAGGCGCTTTACAGGGCGCAAGCGGTGAGCACGGCCAACCCGTCGCTGAAGCATCACTTTGAAAAGGCAGCTGGTGAAGAAACCGACCACTTGGCGTGGACACGTCAACGCCTGGTTGAACTGGGCGCCCGTCCCAGTGTTCTCAACCCTGTCTGGTACGCGGGCGCGTTTGCCATCGGCTTGTTGGCAGGACGGGCGGGCAACGCGCTCAGTCTGGGCTTTGTGGTGGAAACCGAGCGGCAAGTCGAGCGTCATCTTGAAAGCCATCTGGCGTTGCTGCCCGCTACGGACAAGCGTTCACGCCATCTCGTTCAGGCCATGAAAGACGACGAAGTGCGCCATGCGGTGGCAGCTGAAAATGCGGGCGCACAGCCGTTGCCCGCGCCGGTGACTTGGATGATGCGTCGGGCTTCGACAGTGATGACCACAGTGGCAAAGCATTTGTAAGCGCTTTGAAACCACAGGCAAACGCCTCTAGGGATGGTCTGAACAACGCACGTCAAGACATGCATGTGTGCTGTGCTGAAGGTTATTTCAGTGCTCATTGGTGGCATGCGCTGCTACAGCGTGGCCGTTTTCAGCCTGTTGGGGGCGCTTGCTCGCGCAGCAGTCGCACTCATGCCTGGGCCTTGAGCAACTTGCCGCGCGCCATCCACAAGTTGGACAGTGCGAACAAAGTCGTGAGCTGCGCAGTGTTCTTCTTGAGGCCCCGGTAGCGAACTTTCATGAAGCCGAACTGGCGCTTGATCACACGAAACGGATGCTCGACCTTGGCGCGAATGCTGGCCTTGATGCGCTCGACTTCGTTGATCATCGCCCCCAACGGTTTGCTCTTGTCCAGTGCTGCGCGCTTGCCCGGGC
>JANXMO010000670.1 GCA_025354615.1 Burkholderiales bacterium
CTGGCCTGGCTGCTGCGCACGCGCCGCCTCTTGTCAGAAGCGTTCCCGAGCGCCGAGCGCTTCGAGGACTTTGTGAATCAGCGGCCGCAGCCTTGGCCCGTCTCACCGAGCTGCCTGCTGCTGGACGTGCGCATGCCGGGCACCAGCGGGTTGGTGCTGTTCGAGCGGCTGATGGAGCGCGCCGATCTGGCCGCCACGCTGCCGGTCATTTTCTTGACGGGCCACGGCGACGTACCCACCGCGGTGGGTGCCGTCAAGCGCGGCGCGTTCGACTTCGTGGAGAAGCCCTTTGCCGACAACGCGCTGGTCGACCGCATCGAGCTTGCCCTGGCTGCCAGCGGGCAAGCGCTGCTCAAGCGCCGCGAAGCGGACCGTTTCAGCCGCCTGCAAGGCGAGTTGACGGAGCGCGAGCGCGACGTAATGCGCCTGGTGGTGGAGGGCCGCGCCAACAAAGTGATCGCCGACACGCTGCACATCAGTGTGCGCACGGTGGAAGTCCACCGGGCCCGGGTGTTCGAGAAGATGAACGTGAAGTCGGCGGTGGAGCTGGCCAACTTGCTCCAGCAGATGAGCCCCTGAGCGCGCGAGCCACATGCATGGGCGAATTTGAACTGATCCAGGCGTATTTCAAGGGGCCGGCCCGCCAGGCGGTGCTGGGCGTGGGCGACGATTGCGCGCTGCTGGCGTTGGCGCCGGGCATGCAACTGGCCACCTCCACGGACATGCTGGTGGAAGGGCGGCATTTCGTCTCGACGGTGGACCCGGAGCGTTTGGGCCACAAGGCGCTGGCCGTGAATTTGAGCGACCTGGCCGCCTGTGGCGCGCGGCCGCTGGCGTTCACGCTGGCGCTGGCGCTGCCTTCGGTCGACAAAAGTTTTCTCACGGGTTTTTCGCGCGGGCTGCTGGGCCTGGCGCAGGCGCATGGCTGCGAGTTGATCGGCGGCGACACCACGCGCGGCCCGCTCAATGTGTGCATCACCGTGTTTGGCGAGGTGCCGGCCGGGCAGGCCTTGCTGCGCTCGGGCGCGCGCGCGGGCGACGCGCTGTTCGTGAGCGGTGAGCTGGGCGATGCCCGGCTCGCGTTGGAGGTGCTGCGCGGCCGGCTCAGCCTGCCGGGCGAGGGCTTCGAG
>JANXMO010000673.1 GCA_025354615.1 Burkholderiales bacterium
CTTGATATTGACCACCGGCACCACGCCACCAATGACAGTGGGGAATTGCACCAGCCCGTCTTTGGCAAGCGCGTCGTCTTTCAGCGGCATGTCGGAGGCACCGAAATCAACGGTTTTATTGCGGATCTGATTCAACCCGGCGCCGGATCCAACGGACTGGTAGTTCACGTGAACAGGGGTGGCTTTGCTGTAGGCGTCTGCCCACTTTGCATACAACGGCGCAGGAAAAGTGGCACCTGCGCCTGTGACATCTTGCGCTTGAGAGGACACGGACAAAGCCAAACCACTCAAAGCAAAAAGCAGATTGAATGTTGCAAATTTCATAATTACCTTCCAAAGCGAATGCGGGTTCGAACTCTTTTGACTGTAATGCGCCACTGTGACAATGCCGTGACAGCTCAACGGCTTTGACAAACACAAGCTTTTTAAAATACTTCCATTGCAGCAGTCACAAATCTTTCACACGGAAGGCGGAACAGTGTCAAAAACACTCACATCCTGCTTTTGTATAACAGCTGCAAGCCGCTGAGCACACGCCTGGGCCACAGCCGCCACTTGCGCTTCAACCATTATCCTGACAACCGGTTCGGTTCCAGAAGCACGAATCAGAACGCGCCCGCGGCTACCCAGTTCATCCAGTACTTCCTGTTGAGCGCGTTTCAATCGTTCGTTCTGATGCCAAGGAATCGCATGTTCATCCGTGCGCACGTTGATCAGGGTTTGGCCGTACAGCTGCACAGGTTCCAACATTTGTGCAAGCGAAAGGCCGCTGCGGCTGGTGGCTTGCAAGACTTGCAGCGCGCTGACAATGCCATCGCCAGTGGTATGGCAATCTCTCGCAAGCAAATGACCGGAACTTTCGCCTCCCAGCAGCCAGCCACGGCTGAGGAGCTCTTCCAGTACATAGCGGTCGCCAACCTTGGCCCGCACGAAATCGACGCCCAATTCGCGAATTTTGTTTTCAATTGCCATGTTGGTCATCAAGGTGCCGACCACGCCGCGAACGGTCTGCCCACGTGAAAGTCGGTCGACCAACAACACGTACAGCAATTCATCGCCGTTGAACAGCCGGCCTGTGTCATCCACAAACTGCACCCGGTCGGCATCACCATCCAATGCCACGCCGTAGTGAGCCTTGTGTTCAAGTACAGCGGCAACGGCAGCCGCTGGCGCAGTGGCCCCTACATTCGCATTGATGTTGAAGCCATCAGGGGTGCAACCAATGGGCACGACATCGGCACCTAACTCATGAAAAACGTCAGGGGCGACGTGGTAAGCCGCACCATGCGC
>JANXMO010000685.1 GCA_025354615.1 Burkholderiales bacterium
TATTTAAATCATTACTTACAAACAAGTAATGTGAATATTAAAATGATGGCAGATGAACCACTCTGCCCAAATTCTTGCTTTTGCACGGCACCGCCGTGTGTTGCGCGCTGCCGATGTGCGCCAGCAGGGTTGGTCACCACAGCTGCTGCTCAGCCTGCACCAAGCAGGGAAGCTGCAACGGGTGGCTCGTGGCCTCTACAGCCTGCCGGATGCTGAAATAACTGAACACCAGACGCTGCTCGAGGTGTGTCAGCGCGTACCCAAAGCCGTGCTCTGCCTGCTGAGCGCATTGCAATTCCACGGCATCGGCACGCAAATGCCGCATGAGGTTTGGATTGCGCTGCCGGAGGCGACACAGACGCCAGCACCGGGCTACCCCACCCTGCGCATCGCTCGCCTGCGAGGGGAGGCTTATTCCGAAGGCATCCAGACCGTGACAGACCATGGCGCGCCGATTCGCGTTTACAGCGTCGCCAAGACGGTGACCGACTGCTTCAAGTTCCGCAACAAAATCGGTCTCGACGTGGCACTGGAAGCACTGAAAGACGCTTGGCACAGCCGCAAGGTCAACATGGCCGAGCTGCACCGCTTTGCCAAAATCAACCGTGTTGAACGTGTCATGCAGCCTTACCTCGAGGCGGTGTTGGCATGAGCGGAAATCTATCGGCCTCCATTCTTGCGCGGCTGCTGACGCTGGCCAGGCAAACGGGGGATGACTACAGCCTGCTGCTCACCCGCTTTGCACTGGAGCGCTTGCTATGGAGGATGAGCAATTCTCCGTATGCCAATCAATTTCTGCTCAAAGGCGCCCTGCTCTTCGCGCTTTGGTATGACGCCCGGCACCGGCCGACGCGGGATGCCGACCTCCTGGGCTTTGGCAACGACGACGAAGCGAATCTGATCACGACCTTTCGAAATATCGCAGCGATGGAGATGGGCGATGGCGTCGTTTTCGACACTCAGTCAGTCAAAGCACAAGTCATTCGCGAAGACGACACGTATGGCGGCACCCGGATCAAGCTGGTGGCACGCATCGGCTCTGCACGCAGCATTTTGCAGATCGACGTGGGCTTCGGTGATGCAGTAACACCAGAGCCACAAGTGGCTGTTTATCCCACCTTGCTAAACGACCTTCAGGCGCCGACGCTGCGGGTCTACCCGGTCTACACCGTCATTGCTGAAAAATATCACGCCATGGTGACGCTTGGCCAGGCAAACACCCGCATAAAAGACTTTTACGATCTGGCTGTAATCGCGCGACGCACCGAGCTGGAAGGTGCCCTTCTCGCTGCGGCGATTGCCGCCACTTTTGACCGGCGACAAACGGCACTGCCGACCGAGCGCCCTCTTGCGCTGACAAAGCGGTTTGGCGAGGAGCCCTCCAAGATGCATCAATGGCAGGCCTTCCTGAACAAAAACCGGATCACTGCAAGCAGCTGGGCCAATACGCTCTCCTTGCTCGACCTTCTACTGTGGCCAGCCAACAAAACTGCGATTGCCAAGCAACAAACAAGAAGCACATGGCACCCAGAGTCTGAGCGCTGGACGTGAACCGCCAGCTTGGCATGTGAACCTCAGGCCAAGTTGCACAAACATGCCAAGCACAGGTTTTTGGCAAATCTGTCCTCACCGATGATGGCAATCTCTGACTTCCATCTTCGGTCCAAGTCCGCATGATTTTTTTCAGCCGCCGCCGCTCAGAGCGCCGCCGCGCCCGGCCACCTTCGTTGGCGCAATGCGCCACGCTGGCGCTGCTGTTGCACGTGTGGGCACTGCTGATGGTGGGCAACAGCCCGGCGGGCAGCGCACGGCCGGGAGAAGGCGTTTGGGGCCGGCTGAACATCACGCTGCAGGATGCGCGCAGCGCAGGGGAGGCACCAGAAGCCACCGACTCACTGGTGGCCGTCACCCCGCCGCCACTGCCTGGCCCGGCCGGCCGGGCGTTGCGCCCGCGCTCGGGCGGCACCGTACGGCCGTTGGCAAGGCCTTCGTCGGCTGAAAGGCCGCCCGGCGCTGCACGGCAGGGCCACTGGAGCGCGGTGACGGGCGACACGACCAACCACCCAACAGCCGCATTGCCGCTGATTCGCCCGCCACAAGCGCTGCGGGAAAACGCAGGAACGCCTTTGCCAGCGCCGATTGAGCCTGCAGAACCGGCCGCGGTGCTGCCCGCAGCAGTGCCTGCCTTGCCGGCCACACCAGCACCTGCCCCCGCGCTTGCGGCAGTGCCCACCGCCGTCCCTCTTGCAGCCGTTCCTCAGGCGGTGACGCCCGCACCTGCAGCAACAGCTGTTCCTGTACCTGTACCTGTACCTGTACCTGTACCTGTACCTGTTCCTGTTCCTGTTCCTGTTCCTGTTCCTGTGCCAACGCCAACGCCAACCCGCATCACGGCACCATTGACAGCGCCAGCGCCGGTGGCGGTGCCCGCCGCACTTCCTGCTGTTCCTGCGAGTGAAGAGACAGCGCCGCCGAGGCGGCCCTCGGTGGCAGCCTCGGCGGTCGAACCGCCTGCCGTGGTGCCGCCGCCAGTGTCCAGCAGTCCGCCCGCCCCTGCTGTGACGGCACCCGTGCGGTCGCCGCCGCCTGTTACCACACCACCCGCTCAGCCGCCCGTCAGCGAGGCGCAACCCGCTCCTGCACCGCGCGTGGCGCCGCCGGCGCCTACCCCGACACCGGTGGCGCCTGAGCCGGCGCGCGGCACCACGCGGCCCGAGGGCGCGGCGGCGCGGGCGCGGCCGTCACCGCTACCCTCTTCTTCGTCCAACGGCGCGCCGGATGCCGGCGCGCAACAAGGCCACGACGTAGCCACACCACCCTCTGCGCCAGCGAGCACGCCGCGCTTGAACCTGGACTTCGTGCGCCCGCGTGGCGGCGAGCTGTCACGCGAGGGCACACGCGGGGTGCTGGAACTGCTACCGCGGCCGCCGGAGCGCAAGTCCAAGCTGGCCGAGGAGATTGAAAAATCAGCCCGGCCCGACTGCCGCAACGCCTACAGCAGCATGGGCGTGCTGGGCGCCGCGCCGCTGGCGGCTGATGCGCTGAAGGCGCAGGGCGGCTGTCGCTGGTGAGCAGGTTATTGAACCGGCATCAATAAACTTGAATCGGTTGCCTGTGGCGACGGCTAACTCCCTCTCCCGCCCGCGGGAGAGGGCCGGGGGTGAGGGTTGGCGCATGGCACCAACAGTGAATGCCATTGCGGCAGGG
>JANXMO010000020.1 GCA_025354615.1 Burkholderiales bacterium
CGATTAAAAACGTGGGCAGCGACACGCCGATCAACGACAGCGCCATGACCGCATAGCCCCCCGCGCTGCGGCGGTGCAACGCGGCGTAAACGCCGAGTGGAATGCCGAGCAGCAAGGCGATGGCGGCAGCGACCAACGACAGTTCCAGCGTGGCCGGAAACCGCTCGGCGATCAGAGCCGAGACCTGGCGGCCCTGGCGCAGGCTCAGGCCAAAGTCACCGTGCAGCGCACGGCCAGTAAAGTGGGTGAACTGCACCACCACCGACTCGTTCAGCCCCAGGTTGCGGCGCAATTGCTGGCGCTGCGCCGGCGTGGCCTCCTGCCCCAGCAGCTGCGCCACCGGGTCACCGACATACTGAAACAGCATGAAGGCCAGGAAGGCAACCACCAGCAGCACCAGCACGGCTTGCAACAAACGACGCAGCACGAAAGCGAACATCGGTGGCGGGCTTGGAAGCGATGAAGGAAGCGGTGGGTAAACGGCTGCAAGCGCTGCCAAGCAACGCCGAACGACGGCAAGTGTCGCAGAAGCCTGCGCACGGGCCGGCGTCAATGCGCCGGTGTCAGTCAATACGCCGGATAAAGCGCCCCCAGCACGCGCGGGCCACGGGCACCCGTCACTGCGGGCAAGTTGCCTGGCTGGCGCGCGATGAAGCGCCGTGCCAGCCAGGCAAAAGCCGCTGCTTCGACTTGCTGGCACGGCAGGCCGGCGGCATCACTCAGGCGCACCGTCAGCCCCGGCTGCAGCGCTTGCAGGCGTTGCAGCAAAAAATCGTTCAACGCGCCGCCGCCGCACACCAGCAGCTCAGGCGCCGCCGGGGCTTGTGCACGCACGGCCTCGGCGCAGGCCCAGGCCGTCAATTCAACCAGCGTGCGCTGCACGTCCTGGGCGGCCTCGTGTGCCGCGCCAGCGGCTTGCAGGCAGCGCTGCAGCCAGCCGTCATGGAACAGGTCACGGCCCGTGCTTTTGGGCGGCGGCCGCTGGAAAAAAGCTTCTTGCTGGAACGCGTTGAGCAAGCCCGGCACGACGCGCCCCCCGCCGGCCCAGCGGCCGGCTTCGTCAAACGGCTGGCCGGTGTGCTGCCGGCACCAGGCGTCCAGCAAGACGTTGGCCGGGCCGCAGTCGAAGCCGGTGGTGGCGCCGTCCGCCGCCAGCACGGTGAGGTTGGCAATGCCGCCGAGGTTCAGCACCGCCCGCGCCTGGCCGGCCACGCCAAACACGGCACGGTGAAAGGCTGGCACCAGCGGTGCGCCCTGGCCGCCGGCGGCCATGTCGCGCGAGCGGAAGTCGGCCACCACGTCGATACTGGTGAGCTCGGCCAGCAAAGACGGGTGATCGAGCTGCAATGTGTAAGCGGCCCCGGTGGCAGGCTGCGGTTGATGACGCAGCGTTTGCCCGTGCGAGCCGATGGCCGTGACGGCCGCCGGTGCCAGCGCAGCCTGCGACAGCAGCGCCTGCACCACCGCCGCGCTGGTGCCCGCCAGTGCATGAGCAGCCTGCGCCGCGCGGTGCAATTCATTGGCGCCGGGCCGGTTCAGCGCCAGCAACTCATCCGCCAGCGCGGGCGCAAAGCCTTGGTGCTGGTGCGCAACGACGCGCAAAGGCAGCGGGTGACAGGCAAGAGCGACATCGTCAAAAGCCACCAGCACGCCGTCGATGCCATCCAGCGAGGTGCCGGACATCAGGCCGATGTAGTGCTGCGGCAGGGCCATGTCGGAACGGTGGGGCGGCAGCCGCGCGGCGCCCGGCTCCACCCAACCCTGGGTCAATCGACGGCCGTGGCACCGCGGCCGGCGGCCACGGCGCTGCCGAGCTGGCCGTGCACGCTGCGTGACAACTCGGCGAAGCGCTGGCGCGAAGCGCCCTGCAGCGGCAGGTTGACGGCGCTTTGGGCCAGCTGCAGCGGGTCGATCTGCACGCCCTTCAGCTTGAATTCAAAGTGCAGGTGGGGCCCGGTAGCCCAGCCGGTGGCGCCCACGGCGCCGATGCGGCTGCCTTGCTCGACACGCTGGCCGCGGCGCACGTCAATGCGGCTCAGGTGCGCGTAAACCGTCGACTGGTCCGCCCCATGTTTGACCATGATGACGTTGCCATAACCGTTTTGCTGGCCGGCGAATTCGACCACGCCGTCGCCGATGGCGCGCACCGGCGTGCCGCTGGGCGCGCCGTAGTCAACGCCGGCATGCTGCCGCCAGCTTTGCAAGATCGGGTGAAAGCGCATTGAAAACCCAGACGTCACGCGCGAAAACTCGAGCGGGCTGGCCAGGAACGAGCTTTTCTTACTGCGGCCATTGAAATCGTAGTACGCGCCTTTGCTGTCGCCACTGCCGTTGAACCAGACGGCCGAATGGCTCTTGCCGTTATTGATGAATTCAGCCGCCACGACCCGGCCCGAGGCTTGGCCCCAGGCAATCGGCTCACCGTCGGCGGTCAAGGTTTCATAGAGAACGCTGAAGGCGTCGCCGCGGCGCAACGCGCGGTGAAAGTCGATGTCAGCGGAAAAAATATCGGACAGCTGGCTGGCAACCGGGTCCGGCAAGCGCGCTTCGTCAGTGGCGGCAAACAGCGAATGGCGGATGGTGCCGCTGCCCATGCGGGTTTGTGGCTGCAGCGCGGCTTGCTCGACATGGGCCGACAACCGCTCATTGTGGCGGCTGATGCGCAGGCGTGTGAAGTGGGTTGACGCTTGTTGCGCGTCGTCAGCCGGGAAACGCGCCACCAGCTCTTCCAGCACGCCGTCGGCACCGGCCCGCACCTGCACCATCTTGCCGCTGCGCCCGGATAACACCGTGCGGCCCAGCGCATCGCTGCGCAAAAAGGCGGCGGCGTCGGCGTCACTGACGCCAAGGCGGCGCAGCAGCGTGTCCGCAGTATCGCCAGCGCGCGTCAGGTCACTGCGAAACAGCGTCAGCGGGTGGGCGGCCAGCGCATCGAGTTGAGCGTCGAGTCCGACGGGCGCAACGGATTCGCTGATGACCCGGCGTGGCAGGTCGGCCGCGTCGGGGCCAAGCGGCGCCAGACCAAACGCGGCAGCGGCAAAACCGGCCAATAGAACGGAAATGATCCCGGCAGCGGCCCGTGTGTGGCGATTGATGAAGCCGGTACTGTGTTGCGCAGCGCGTATCACCACGCCATCGAGCAAGTTCGAAGAATTCAATGTTGGCGGGAGCAGTAATTGCTCAATGTCAACGCCCACGGGCCATGGCGGCACAGGGCATCAAAAGGTCAGGAAACAAGCCCGCAAAAACAGGACTCTTCTAGAATCCTGCCAGCTGCGCAGCGGCGGTTATCACTGGAATTGCGCTATTGAAGGCGCCCTCTTCCGCTTGAGCCGCCGCAGTATAGCCAAGCGGGCGGGCGGATCAAGCGCCTTGCCTTTATGCGCCACGTAAAGTTTGTTTTGCCCACCTTGCAACACCCATGAGCCTTTCATTCGCCGCTGCTGCCGCCCCTGTAACGGTCAGTGAGGCCGTACGCGACGCGCTGCAGCGGTCGAAACACCATTGCAACGAGTTGCTGCCGGAAAACGAATGGGTGCGCAAGCTGGCGCGGGCCGAAGCGACCGGGCAGCCGTTGCGTATCAAGCTGGGGCTGGACCCGACCGCGCCCGACATCCACCTCGGCCACACCGTGGTGCTCAACAAGCTGCGCCAGCTGCAGAACCTGGGGCACACGGTGATCTTTCTGATCGGCGACTTCACATCGACGATCGGCGACCCGTCCGGGCGCAACACGATGCGCCCGCCGCTGTCACGCGAGCAAATCGAAGCCAATGCGCAAACCTACTGTCGGCAGGCGGCACTGGTGCTGCAGGCGGACAAAACCGAGATCCGCTACAACTCCGAATGGAGCGATGCGCTGGGCGCGCGCGGCATGATAGAGCTGGCCTCGCGGCATACCGTGGCGCGCATGATGGAGCGCGATGATTTCACTCAGCGCTACAAGGCCGGCACGCCGATTGGCCTGCACGAATTTCTGTACCCGCTGATGCAAGGCTATGACTCGGTGGCGCTGCGCAGTGACCTCGAAATCGGTGGCACCGATCAAAAATTCAACCTGCTGATGGGGCGGGCGCTGCAAAGCGAGTACGGGCAGGAGCCGCAGTGCATCCTGACGATGCCGCTGCTCGAAGGCCTGGACGGCGTCGACAAGATGTCCAAGAGCAAAGGCAACTACATCGGCATCAGCGAAGCGCCCAACAGCATGTACGCCAAACTGCTGTCGATCAGTGACCTGCTGATGTGGCGCTACTTTGCGCTGCTGAGCTTTCGCGACGAGGCCGAGATCGAGCGGCTGCGGGCCGAGGTCTCAGCGGGGCGCAACCCGAAAGAGGCCAAGGTGCTGCTGGCGAAGGAAATCACCGCCCGCTTCCATGGCACCGCCGCGGCGGACGCCGCCGAGGCCGATTTCGAACACCGCGCCCGCGGCGGCGTGCCCGACGAAATAGCCGCCTACACCTTGCACGGTGCGCCGCTGGGCATCGGTGCGGTGCTCAAACAAGCCGCCCTGGCCGCCTCGGGCAGCGAGGCGCTGCGCCTGGTCGACGGCGGCGGGGTGCGTGTGGACGGCGCCGTCGTCAGCGACCGCGGGCTGCGCCTGCCGGCCGGCACCTACGTCGTGCAGGTCGGCAAGCGCAAGTT
>JANXMO010000030.1 GCA_025354615.1 Burkholderiales bacterium
CAGGTGCGCACGCACATCCTGACCCACCGGCGCGTCGTCAGACAGCACCAGCAAACCGTCAGCGTCTTGCTGCAACAACTTCAATTCGCGCGCCGAGCACAGCATGCCCTGGCTTTCAACACCGCGCAGCAGGCCCGGCCCGATCGAAACCGCCGGGCCGCCTTCTTCAGCAGGCGGCAACACGGCACCCACGCGCGCACACGGCACTTTGATGCCGCTGCGCACGTTCGGTGCACCGCAAACAATTTGCAATGGCGTGGCGCTGCCGACATCAACGCGGCAGACTTTGAGCCGGTCCGCCTGTGGGTGCGGCTCGCATGAAACAACCTGCCCCACCACCACGTTGGAAAAGAGCGGCGCCGCCGGGCGCAGCGACTCGACTTCCATGCCCGCCATGGTCAGCAGGTCGGCCAGTTCAGCGGTGTTGAGGGGCGGGTTGCACAGCTCGCGCAACCACGACTCGGGGAATTGCATGCGGGTCTTCCAGTGAAAGAATGAACGAATGAACGAGTAAAAAAGGCTTACTGGAACTGCGACAAAAAGCGCAAGTCGCCATCGAAGAACAGCCGCAGGTCGCCAACGCCGTAGCGCAGCATCGCCAAGCGGTCGATACCGGAGCCGAAAGCGAAACCCACGTGACGCTCGGGGTCCAGCCCCATGTGGCGAATCACCTGCGGATGCACCTGACCAGAGCCAGAAACTTCGAGCCAGCGGCCTTGCAGCGGCCCGCGTTCGAACATGATGTCGATTTCAGCACTGGGCTCGGTGAAGGGGAAATAGCTGGGGCGAAAGCGCAGCACCAAGGCGGTGGTTTCAAAAAACGCCTGAATGAAGTTCAGGTACATCGCCTTCAGGTCTTTGAAGCTGACGTTTTCGCCGACCCACAGCCCTTCGACCTGGTGAAACATCGGCGAATGTGTGGCGTCACTGTCAACGCGGTACGTGCGGCCGGGCGCAATGACGCGAATATCGGGCATCACGGCGGCACCCGCATGCGTTCGGGCATGCGCCTGGGCGTAACGGATCTGCATTGGCGAGGTGTGCGGCCGCAGGTTCAGCCAACGGCCTTGGCTGTCTTTGACGTCGACATAAAACGTGTCCTGCATCGAACGGGCCGGGTGGTTCTCCGGGTTGTTCAAGGCGGTAAAGCTGTACCAGTCGGTTTCGATCTCCGGGCCGTCGGCGATATCGAAACCCATCGACCCAAAAATCGCCTCGATGCGTTCCTGCGCACGGCCCACCGGGTGCAGCGCGCCGGTGCCGCGGCGGCGGCCGGGCAAAGTCACGTCCAGCGCCTGGGCCCGCAACTGCTGAGCCAATTCCGCATCGGCCAGCGCCTGCCGGCGGTCGGCCAGCGCCGCTTCAACCTGCTGTTTAGCCACGTTGATGAGGGCGCCGCGGGCTTTCTTTTCGTCCACCGGCAACGCGGCCAGCGCCTTCAATTGCTCGGTGATGCGGCCTGATTTTCCGAGGTACTTCGCTTTGGCGTTTTCCAGGTCCGCAACGGCAGTGGCCTCGGCGAAAGCGGTTTTTGCAGCTTGCACCAGTTGATCAAGTTCATTCATTGCGGAGTCAGCAACCGGAATTCATTTGCAAGAAAAAAGGCCGAACATGATGTCGGCCTTCAAAGGGCTTGAAACGGCGCCAGCACGGCGGCGGGCGGCCGCTTCACCGGCTCAAACGAGTTGTGCCTTGACTTTTTCGACGATGCTGCCGAATGCAGCCGGGTCGTTGACGGCCATATCGGCCAGCACCTTGCGATCGATTTCGATCTGTGCCTTTTTCAGGCCCGCCATGAACTTGCTGTAGGTCAGCCCCAGGCTGCGGCTGGCGGCATTGATACGCGCAATCCAGAGGTTGCGAAACACACGCTTTTTGGTGCGGCGGTCACGGTAGGCATATTGCCCGGCGCGCATGACCGCCTGTTTGGCAATACGAAAAACATTTTTCCGGCGGCCACGGTAGCCCTTGGCCAAAGCCAGAACTTTTTTGTGACGGGCACGGGCAGTAACACCACGTTTGACGCGAGGCATGGAATTTCCTTCAGTCTAAAAAACGGTTACAGGCCGGCGAAAGGCATCATCTGCTTGATGTGCCCCACGTCCGTTTCGTGCACGCTGGCCGAGCCGCGCAACTGCCGCTTGGTTTTCGTCGACTTCTTGGTCAGGATGTGGCGCTTGAAGGCGTGACCTCGCTTGACGGTGCCGCCTGGACGAACGCGAAAGCGTTTTTTGGCACCGCTCTTGGTCTTCATTTTGGGCATGACTGCTCCTTTTTAATTGCTGCAACAGGCGCCGGCAAGGGCTTGCCGTCTTGTTGGCCTGCAGCCGCTTCTGCAACGTTCAGGCTATCAAAGCCCGAAGATTGAATTTCATGATGTTGCTCAGCTCTTTCGTTTGGGGCCGAGCACCATCACCATCTGGCGGCCTTCGAGTTTGGGCATGTTCTCGACCACCGACACGTCGGCCAGTTCATCACGGATGCGCTCCAGCAAACGCATGCCGATGTCCTGGTGGGTGATTTCCCGGCCGCGGTAACGCAACGTGACCTTGCCTTTGTCGCCGTCTTCTTCGATGAAACGGCGCAGGTTTCGCATTTTGATCTGGTAGTCGCCTTCATCGGTGCCGGGCCGGAATTTGACTTCCTTGACCTCAATCACTTTTTGCTTGGACTTGGCCTCGGCCGCGCGCTTTTGCTCCTGGTATTTGAACTTGCCGTAGTCCATCAAGCGGCAAACGGGTGGGTCTGCCGTGGCGGCAATTTCCACCAGATCAACATCGAGTTCACCGGCCATCCGCAAAGCCTCCAGGGTGTTGACGATGCCCAGGGGTTCATTTTCGACGCCATTCAGGCGCACCTCGGATGCCATGATTTCGCGATTCAGGCGGTGCTTGCGCTCGGCATTGGGTGTTCGACGGTCAGCAAAAGTAGCGATGGTTCAAACCTTTCAGCAGGTTTCGAGGCAACGAAACCTATCAACAAAAAAAGTGCGCGCCACGGCTTTCAGGTGCGTTGAGCGATGCGGCTGGCCACTTCAGCCATGAAGTTGGTCAGCGGCATCACGCCCATATCCTGATTGCCACGCGCGCGGACTGCGACAGTGCCATTTGCCTTTTCCTTGTCGCCAACGACAAGAATAAATGGCAGCTTTTGTA
>JANXMO010000039.1 GCA_025354615.1 Burkholderiales bacterium
GTTATGCGCCGGTCACGCACCGCGGCATCGTGTCGTCGATCACGCCAGTCGCGCTGCCCATGCCGACCTCGGGCCAGCTGACCGCGAAAAGCATCCACCGCCTGCGCGAAGGCAGTTTCGACGTGCTGCAGCTCGACGCCACCGCCTACCCGGGCAACAGCGGCGGCCCGCTGTTCGACGCCGACAGCGGCGAAGTGATCGGTGTCATCAACATGGTGTTTGTCAAAGGCACGCACGAGTCGGCACTGAGCATGCCCAGCGGCATCAGCTACGCCATTCCGGCCCTACACGCGCAGCGCCTGCTAGCGGCGCAAGCTGGCGCGTTGCCGAACAGACGAAAGGGCGGCTGAACGCCGTTAGGGCTGGCGCGTCAGGCCGCGTTGCCCAGCACGCCGTAATGGCCCTCGTCGCTGAGCTGTTTGGCGTCCATTTTGGTCGGCGTTGCCACCCACAGCTTGACCGGAATATTGCGCTTGTTCTCCAGCAGCTTGTTGGCCGCACGGAAGTGGCCGATGTTGGTTGTGCAGCTGCCGATGAAGACATTCGTCAATGGCGGTGCCCGCAACTTCGCTGAGCGTTCTGACGTCATCCAGGTCGTTCGGGCAGGCGACGATGGGCTCGTGGATGTTCGCCAAGTCGATTTCGATCACGGCGGCGTAAGCCGCATCGACGTCGGCCTGCAGCAAATGCGGATGGTCCGGCCAAGCCTGCTGCGCCGCAATCCGCCGCGCCAGCGTGCGCGTATCGGCATAGCCCTCGGTGATCATTCACTGCATCAGCGCCACGTTGCTTTGCAAGTATTCGATCCCCGGTTCCTTGTTCAGGTGCCCGGTGCAGCTGGCGGCGCTGCGCTCCACCGACGCATTGCTGAGCTCGAAAGCCTGCTCAACCTTCAAGTCAGGCAGGCCTTCGACTTCCAGAATGCGGCCGCTGAAAACATTTTTCTTGCCTTGCTTTTCGACCGTCAACAAACCGGCGTGCAAGGCATACAAAGGAACAGCGTTGACCAGGTCGCGTAGCGCCACGCCGGGCTGCATCGTGCCCTTGAAGCGCATTGGGCAACGCTGAACAAGTCCTTCGCGGCCGGCGCATCCTGCGGCAGGCGGTCTGCGGCGTTGCAATCCTCGCCATAGCGTTGGCTATGGCTGCGGTTTGCGCCTTGCAGCCCGTCCTGCCACAAAGCGCGCCGCCTCGCGGGAACTTATTCAGCGTCGCCTTAGAGCGTGTTGTGCACTCAAGCTTTTATTTCAAGGCGGCTGGCCACAAGTTGTGAGGCATGAACAGGAAAGCCTGTCCAAGCGATTTGAGCGATCAAGCGTGGGAGTTTGTAGCGCACTGTCTGACGCTGATGGACGAACAAGCCACGCAACGCCACCCCAGTTTGCGAGAAGTGTTCAACGCACTGCGCTGGCTGGCGCGCTTTCGCCGCCTGTCACGCGACTTCGAGCGCATGTCGGAGGTGCTGGCCAACTTGCACTTCCTGGTCTTCGCCATCCTGATGCCGTCCAAAGCCTTGATGTTTGCGGCACCAGGGGCAAGTGCATGACATGCTCTAGAAGCCGCCACCCGCCCGCTCAGCGCGAGAAAAGCACTACTTTGCGGCGGCAGATGCCGCTTCTGCAGCGGATGCGCCTGCCGCGGCGGCGTCCGCCGCACGCGCCTGCCGCGCCGCTTCGATCAATTCGCGCTGCTTGGGGCTCACACAATCGTCCACCAGCCGTTTGCCGGCCTTGACGTCTAGCAGCATCGACTTGTTCGAGATCTGCACCATCAAGGTTGCGCCCTTGACGTCTTCCAGCCGCACCGCGCCCGTCGACGACAGCACCGGCTTCATCACGTAGAGCTCCTTGCCGTGCCGCACGTCAACGTAGGCGGGGTATTTCGGGTCGGCCGTGATGTCGACCGACTGCTTGAATTCACAGTCATACACGCCGTAATACACGCGTTCAGCGGCCTCGATTTGTTCAGCCGATGCGGCCGCCAACGGCTGCTCGACCGGCTTGGCCGGCTTAACGGCTTTAGCACTTTTGACGAGTGGCTTGCGCTTCGGCGGCACGCTGGCTGGCGCGGCAAAAGTGGCGGATGCGGTGCACAGCAGCGCTAAAACCGCGGCACCGCGGCGAAGGCAAAAAGGAAAGGACATGGTGATCAACTGCTTTGGTAAGAAGAGGGGACTGAAGGCACAGGCGCCGCGGCAGCGCTCGGCGCAACGGGGCTGAAAAACGCGGCTTCCGCCGCCGCCGGCAGCGCCAGGCCGGTGCGCCGCGCGCGTTCCAGCAGCTGCCAATGCCAGCGCACGCTGGCGCGGTCGTGCAGGATGTTCTGGTGGCGGATCGGCGCCCAATCCGCGGCTTGAGCGGCGGTCACGATTTCCAACGCCGTTTCGACCTGCGCCAGCGAAGGTGTGAAAGCCTCAACGATGGTGCGGATTTGCTGCGGGTGGATGCTCCACATCCGCGTGTAGCCCAGTTCCTCGCACGCGGTGCGGGCGGCAACCGCCAGCGCCGCATCGTCGTTGAATTCGGTGACTACGTTGTGCGACGGTGTTTTGCCGTGCGCGTGGCAGGCGGCCGAAATCTCCAACTTGGCGCGCAGCACCAAAGGGTGGCTGAACTGGCCGGCCGCGCTCATCGCCGCCGTCGGAATGGCGCCGCGGTGTACCGAGACGAAATCCATCAGACCGAACGACAGCGACTGCACGCGCGGGTGCGCTGCAATCTGGTGAACGTCGCGCAGCGCGCCGTGGGTTTCGATCAAAAGGTGCAGCGGCAGCTGCGCGGTGGCGTCGTCGCCCGGGTGGTGGCGGCGAATCGCGTCGTCAATGAAGGCGCAGGCTTGGGCGGCGTCAGCCGCATCGCGCGGCTTGGGCACCATCAAGTAAGCCAGCCGGGGACAGGCGTGTCGAATCAGCGTATCGACCTCATGCTCGAACGCCGGGTGGCCGAACGGGTGAACGCGCGCGCCCACGCGGCCGTGCTGGTTCAGTGGCGACATCACCAGCGCGGCCACGCACTGCGCCTGCTCGGCCTCGCGGCCCACCGGGGCGCCGTCTTCGCAGTCCAGCGTCACATCGAGAACGGGCCCGAGTTCACGCTGCAGCTCAAGGCTTTTGCGCATGCGCGGCTCCGTGCCCGCGTAGTGGTCGCAGACCGGCAGTGCGGGAAGCAAAGGCTCGCTGCCCCACAGTGCATCACGGGGATGGATCATGGCGTTTTGAAGGAACGAAAAAGCCGACCGCAGCGGGTCGGCGGGCGCCAAGGCGCCGGGGTGCGTTCAAAGCAGGTGCTTGACGCCGTCCTGCTCGTCGGTCAATTCTTTCAGCGTCAAATTGATGCGCTCCTGGCTGAAAGCATCGATTTCCAGCCCTTCAACGATGCGGTAATCACCGCCCTCGGTCGTGACCGGAAAGCCGAACACCACGTCTTTTGGAATGCCGTATTCGCCGTTCGATGGCACGCCCATCGTCACCCATTGGCCCTTGGTGCCCAGTGCCCAGTCACGCATGTGGTCGATTGCCGCGTTGGCGGCCGAGGCCGCCGACGACACACCGCGTGCCGCAATGATGGCCGCGCCGCGCTTGCCGACTGTCGGTAGGAACACATCCTTGTTCCAGGTATCGTCGTTGATCAAGGCCTTTACGCCGGTAGCCTTGCCTTCGCGCGTGATGGTGGCGAAGCGGTAGTCGGCGTACATCGTCGGCGAATGGTTGCCCCACACCGCGAGTTTTTCAATGCCGGCCACCGGCAGGCCGGTTTTGGCGGCAATTTGGCTGGCAGCGCGGTTGTGGTCGAGCCGCAACATGGCGGTGAAATTGCGGCGTGGCAGGTTGGGCGCGCTTTTCATCGCGATGTAGGCGTTGGTGTTGGCGGGGTTGCCGACCACGAGCACCTTGACGTCGCGGCGGGCCACCGCGTTCAGCGCCTTGCCTTGGGCGGTGAAGATCTCGGCATTCACCGCCAGCAACTCGGCGCGTTCCATGCCCGGGCCGCGCGGGCGCGAGCCGATCAAGAGAGCGTAATCCACGTCCTTGAACGCCGTCAGCGGGTCGCCATGCGCTTCAATGCCGGCCAGCAGCGGGAAAGCGCAATCCTGCAGTTCCATGATCACGCCCTGCAGCGCCTGTTGCGGTTTTTCCAGCGGCACCTCGAGCAGGCTCAGGATCACGGGCTGGTCGTGCCCCAGCATTTCGCCAGCGGCGATGCGGAACAAAATCGCATAACCAATCTGGCCTGCGGCGCCAGTGACGGCGACGCGTACGGGGGGCTTGCTCATGGGAAACTCCAGTTAAAAAGCGTGAAATGCCGGAAATGCGGCGCCGGTTGAATGGGCGCAACAGTGTAGGGCAGCGGCAATGTGGGCTTTGCGCCGTTCACCCCTCAGAACGGTGGCCCGAGCCCTCTCGGCATTTGACGCTTGGCGGCGCCAGGCAAGGCTCGAATTGCCGCGTGGCACCACTGCTTGCCCTAAACTCGTGCGGTTTTGAACTTCATCGCAACGGAAAGTTGGGCATGGCAGACACCCTGAAGCAGCGGCCGGTCTATCGCAATATCCACGTCACCCACATCCTGCGGTATCGGCTACCGCCGTCCGGCGTGGTGTCCATCCTGCACCGCATCAGCGGCGCGGTGATGTTTATTTTGTTGCCGTTCATCGTCTGGATGTTCGACAAAAGCGTCACTTCCGAAATTACTTATGCGCAGTTCACGTCGGTTTTCCTGGCTGGCGCAGGCGGCGTGCCAGGCTGGTTTTTCAAACTGCTGGCGCTGGCGCTGATCTGGGCTTATCTGCACCACTTCATCGCCGGGCTGCGCCATTTGTGGATGGACGCCACGCACACGGTGGACCTGAAGTTTGGCCGCGTCTCGGCCATTTTCACCCTCGCATTCAGTGTCGTACTGACCTTGGCGCTGGGTTTCAAGCTGTTTTTCTGAGGGCTCGCACAGTGGCTGACAACTATGGATCGAAGCGCATCGTCGTCGGTGCGCACTATGGGCTGCGCGACTGGCTGTCGCAGCGCGTCACGGCAGTGTTGATGGCTTTGTTCACGCTGGCCGTCGTCGTGCAGGTACTGCTGCCGGGCGACATGGGCTATGACAAATGGGCCGGCATCTTTGCCGCGCAGTGGATGAAGGTGCTGACTTTCGTCGCCATCGTCTCGCTGCTTTACCACGCTTGGGTCGGCATGCGGGACGTGTGGATGGACTACGTCAAGCCGGTCGGCATACGGCTGACGCTTCAAGTGGCCACGATTGCGTGGCTGGTGGGCTGTGCGGGTTGGTTGATCCAGGTGCTGTGGAGGCTGTAATGCAAGGGGATTCATTCAAATCATCGGCGATCACGAAACGCAAGTTCGATGTGGTCATCGTCGGCGCGGGCGGCTCGGGCATGCGCGCGTCGCTGCAATTGGCGCGTGCCGGTCTGAACGTCGCGGTGCTCTCGAAAGTGTTTCCAACGCGTTCGCACACCGTGGCGGCGCAGGGCGGCATCGGCGCCTCGCTCGGCAACATGAGCGAGGACAACTGGCACTACCACTTCTACGACACCGTCAAGGGTTCCGATTGGCTGGGCGATCAGGACGCGATCGAGTTCATGTGCCGCGAAGCGCCAAAAGTCGTCTATGAACTCGAACATTTCGGCATGCCGTTCGACCGCAACGCAGACGGCACGATTTACCAGCGCCCATTCGGCGGCCACACCGCCAACTACGGCGAAAAGCCGGTACAGCGCGCCTGCGCCGCGGCCGACCGTACCGGCCATGCCATGCTGCACACGCTGTACCAGCAAAACGTCAAGGCGCGCACGCATTTCTTCGTCGAGTGGATGGCGCTTGATTTGATCCGTGACGCTGAAGGTGATGTGGTCGGCGTAACGGCGCTGGAGATGGAAACGGGCGACCTGCACATCCTTGAAGCCAAAACCACCTTGCTGGCCACTGGCGGCGCTGGCCGCATTTTTGCCGCCTCGACCAACGCCTTTATCAACACGGGCGATGGCCTGGGCATGGCCGCCCGCGCGGGCCTTCCGCTGGAAGACATGGAGTTCTGGCAATTCCACCCGACCGGCGTGGCCGGCGCCGGCGTGCTGCTGACCGAAGGCTGCCGCGGTGAAGGCGCGATTTTGCGCAACAGCAATGGCGAGCGCTTCATGGAGCGCTATGCGCCAACGCTGAAAGACCTGGCGCCGCGCGACTTCGTTTCGCGCTGCATGGACCAGGAAATAAAGGAAGGCCGCGGCTGCGGGCCGAACAAAGACCATATCCAGCTCGACATGACGCACCTGGGCGCCGAAACCATCATGAAGCGCCTGCCCAGCGTGTTCGAGATCGGTCACAACTTCGCCAACGTCGATATCACCAAGGAGCCGATTCCAGTGGTGCCGACGATTCACTACCAGATGGGCGGCATCCCGACCAACATCCACGGCCAGGTCGTCGTGCCGAAAGGCGGAAACCCCAACACGGTCGTCAACGGCCTGTATGCGGTGGGCGAATGCGCTTGCGTCAGCGTGCATGGCGCCAACCGGCTGGGTACCAATTCGCTGCTCGATTTGCTGGTGTTCGGCCGCGCGGCGGGCAATCACATCGTCGACTCAGCCTTGAAAACGAAAAGCAACAAGCCACTGCCGGCCGATGCGGCCGACCGCAGCCTGGCACGCCTGAACCGCCTGGAGGCGACCACCGACGGCGAGTATGCGCAAGACGTGGCTGGCGACATCCGCAGCGCGATGCAGCAATACGCCGGCGTCTTCCGGACCCAGAAAACAATGGACGAAGGCGTTGAAAAAATCAAAGCGCTGGCCAAGCGTGTGCAGGGCATTCACTTGGCCGACAAGTCAAAAGTCTTCAACACCGCGCGCATCGAAGCGCTGGAAGTCGACAACCTGATCGAGTCGGCGTTGGCGACAATGGTTTCCGCTGCTGCCCGCCACGAAAGCCGTGGCGCCCATACGGTGGACGACTATGCCGACACACCCGAGCACCCGAACGGCCGCAATGATGCCAAGTGGCTCAAGCACACGTTGTGGTTCTCTGACGGCAACCGGCTCGACTACAAGCCGGTCAACCTGAAGCCGCTGACGGCTGAATCGATTGCGCCAAAGGTCAGAACCTTTTAAGCGTTTCAAGATACGACGGAGAGCAGTGATGACCAAGCGGGTGTTTCAAATCTACCGTTATGACCCCGACACCGATGCGCGCCCGCGCATGCAGACGATCGAGGTCGAGCTTGATGGTAGCGAGCGCATGCTGCTGGATGCGTTGAACAAGTTGAAGGCGGTCGACCCGACCTTGAGCTTTCGCCGCTCCTGCCGCGAAGGCGTGTGCGGCTCGGACGGAATGAACATCAACGGCAAGAACGGCTTGGCGTGCCTCACCAACATGCGCTCGCTGCCGGGCGTCGTGGTGCTGAAACCGCTGCCGGGGTTGCCTGTGATCCGTGACCTGATCGTCGACATGACGCAGTTCTTCAAGCAATACCACTCGATCAAGCCGTATCTCGTCAATGACGACACGCCGCCTGAGAAAGAGCGCTTGCAGTCCCCGGTCGAACGCGACGAGCTCAACGGGTTATATGAATGTATTTTGTGCGCCAGCTGTTCCACCAGCTGCCCGAGCTTCTGGTGGAACCCGGACCGCTTCGTCGGCCCGGCCGGGCTGCTGCAGGCCTATCGTTTCATTGCCGACAGCCGAGACCAGGACACGCCTGAGCGGCTGGACAACCTGGAAGATCCGTACCGGCTGTTCCGCTGCCACACCATCATGAATTGCGTGGACGTTTGTCCGAAAGGCCTGAACCCGGCCCGCGCCATCGGCAAAATCAAGGAAATGATGATCAGGCGCGCTGTCTGACGGGTTCCAGCAATCTCTTATGAACGTTGCTGCGGCCGCCTCGAATGCGTTGATTGACGCAAGGGCTTTGAGCAAATTGCGCTGGCGTTGCCGGCGTGGTTTGCTTGAAAACGACTTGCTGATCGAGCGGTTTTTTGCCCGTCATCAGGCGACCTCGACGTATTTTCACGCTGAAGGCCTGGACAGGCTGATGGCCCTGCCCGACAACGACTTGCTCGATCTGCTGCTGGCCCGCGCCGAGCCGCAAGGCGAATACGCACGCGACGACGTGATCGAGGTGCTGGCCCTGATGCGGGCGCCTGTTTTGCCGTTGCGCGTGTGATGTCGTGCGCTTTCTTTTGATTGTTTCTGCCCACTTTCTCCGTTGCTTTCAGCACTTCAAGGATCGACCATGACCCCTTCAGACGTCAAAGCCACCCTGTCTTTTTCTGATGGCAGCCCGAGCATGGAATTGCCTATTTTCAAAGGCACCATTGGCCCCGATGTGATTGACATCCGCAAGCTTTACGGTCAGACCGGGAAGTTCACATATGACCCCGGGTTTTTGTCGACAGCGTCGTGCAATTCGAAAATCACCTACATCGATGGCGACAAGGGCGAGCTGCTGTACCGTGGCTACCCCATTGAACAGCTCGCCACGGGTTGCGATTTTCTGGAAACC
>JANXMO010000045.1 GCA_025354615.1 Burkholderiales bacterium
CACTGGAGCGATTGTTGAAACGCTGGAGGCTGCGAAATCAGGCAAGCCCGACCCAAATCCTGCAAAACCAGGTACGAAGACCTATCAGCTGAAACTGGATCACACACAGACGGACTTCCTCGTAAAACTGGTGCGGGATGCAGAGGAGCACACGGCGGCTTATCCCAATCTCACATTCCGAATGTCGTTCATTTACCTTGTCGCACTGTTCGATGCATTCTTGGCAGATGTATTCGCTGAGGTTGTGAGAACACGACCGATGATCCTGAAATCTTCAAAAAAGCAGATCTCGTACGATCGACTTCTTGAGTTCGGGACGTTCGAGGCGGTGGTTGAATTCATCGCGAACCGCGAATTGAACGAGCTGAGCTACAAATCGATTAAGGACCAGGCTGAGTATTACCGTGACCGTTTCGGTGTTGTACTCGATGACTCCGGTATTTCCCTCGACGAGCTTGTGGAGTTCAGGTGCAACCGCAACTTGCTTGTGCATAGCAACGGTGTCGTCAATCACATCTATTTGGAGCAAGTGACAGGCAGCACGTATAAGTCGGGAGACAAGGTGCAAGTGGATGCCGAGTTTTTTGACCGCGCGGCCGAAAGCCTCCAGACGGTTGCGTCATTCATAACAGCAAAGCTGATCGAGAAGCATGCGAGTAACCCATAGGGGAAGCGCTGACTCAACTGCTGGCGACTTGATGCTGTGGCTGAATGATCCAATAGGTCAATCGACACGGACAAGGAGTGGCAGTGCGCTGCAAGGCCTGTGGACAGGCGTACTTCGTGCGGGGAACTGCTTTTCAAGTTGGCATAGAGGTGCCAAGGCGCACCCGGTGTCGCGCCAACTGCGCCCGCACCTGCACCGGCGCCGTCCCGCCCAGCACGGTACGCGCGTTCAGCGAGCCGCGCAGCGACAGCACGTCGAATACGTCCTGCTCGATCGCCGGGTGAAAGCCTTGCAGCGTCTCGAGCGGTAGCGCGGCGAGGTCTTGGCCGCTGGCCATTGCCGCTTTGACGGCGTGGGCCACGGCTTCGTGCGCATCGCGGAAGGGCAGGCCTTTTTTGACCAGGTAGTCCGCCAAGTCTGTCGCGGTGGCATAGCCTTTCAGCGCGGCGCGTTCCATCGCATCGGGCTTGACGATCACGCCGGCCACCATCTCGGCCATGATGCGCAGCGTGTCGCGCACGGTGTCGACACTGTCGAACAGCGGCTCTTTGTCTTCCTGGTTGTCTTTGTTGTAGGTCAGCGGCTGGCTTTTCATCAGGGTCAGCAGCGCCATCAGGTGGCCGATGGTGCGGCCGCTCTTGCCGCGGGCCAGTTCGGCGACGTCGGGGTTGCGCTTTTGCGGCATGATCGATGAGCCGGTGCAGTAGCGGTCGGCCAGGTCGATGAAGCCGAAGTTCTGGCTCATCCACAGCACGATTTCCTCGGCCAGGCGCGACACATGGACCATGGTGATGGCGGCGAAGCTGGCGAATTCAATCGCGAAGTCACGGTCGCTGACGGCATCGAGGCTGTTCTGGCACAGGCCATCGAAGCCCAGGGTTTTTGCCACCCGCGCACGGTCCAGCGGGTAGCTGGTGCCGGCCAGCGCGGCGGCGCCCAGCGGCAGCAGGTTGACGCGGCGGCGCACGTCGGCCAGCCGCTCGGCGTCGCGCGCGAACATTTCAACGTAGGCCAGCAAGTGGTGCGCAAAGCTGACCGGCTGCGCCACCTGCATGTGCGTGTAGCCGGGCAAAATGGTGTCGACATGCTGCTCGGCCACGCCGACCAGCGCCGCCTGCAGCGCGGCCAGCAAGGGCGCCAGGGCGTCGATCTCGCGGCGCAGCCACAGCCGCAGGTCGGTGGCAACTTGGTCATTGCGCGAACGCCCGGTGTGCAGCCGCTTGCCGGCATCCCCCACCAGTTGCGTCAGCCGCGCTTCGATGTTCAGGTGCACGTCTTCGAGATCGAGCCGCCAATCGAAGCGGCCGGCTTCGATGTCGGCCACGATTTGCGTCATGCCGCGCTCGATGGCGGCGTGGTCTTCGGCGCTGAGCAGGCCTTGCGCGTGCAGCATTTCCGCATGCGCGAGGCTGCCGTCGATATCGGCGCGCCACAGCCGCTGGTCGAATGACACACTGGCGGTGTAGCGCTGCACCAGCTCGCTCATGGGTTCGGAAAACAGCGCCGACCAGGCCTGTGATTTGTTGTCGAGCGGGTTGGTGGCCATGGGCGGGGGCAGGCGGGCCGCCTCGGGCGGAATGCCCTGGGCCGGCGTTGGACAATGCGGAACGCTCCGCATGCGGCGATTCTATCGGCGCCCCTTTGCGGTCAAGTTTCAGGCGCCGCTGCCATCGGTGCGTTGTGGCCCGTCTGTTGTGGCGGCTGGTTTGAGCGGCTGAGGCCGATGGTTTGGTTGTCTGTTTGTTTGACTTTCTTGTCTACTTGATGCTTTGAAGGTGCGCTTGTCCGTGATGCCGTCTTTTGCTGTGCCGCCGCCCGTGTTGCGGGTGTTCGACGTCTGCCACGTTGGCGTGGTGCTGCGCGCCTTGCTGGCGGCGCATGTGCTGCTGGCGGTCGGCCTGCTGCTGGCGGCGCCGGATGTCACCGTGTGGGCCGGCCGGCTGGCCGCCGGCTCAGCCATGGTGTTGCCCGCGGTGCTGGGCTGGCTGCTGCTGTCGTGTGCCTGCAAGCAGGTGCTGGCCGGATGGAGCCGGCCCGCGCAGGCCACTGCCGCGGCCGCGCTGGGCGCAACAACCGCAGCCGCTGGATGGGCCTTCGGTCAGCTGGGCGCCGACAGTGGAAGCGTGCCGGCCAGCGTGGGGCCAGTCGTCCTGGCCGGGGCTTTGGCCGGCTGGGCCGCGTTTCACTGGCTGGCCTTGCGGGCGCGGGCGCGGTTGCCGGCCGACACCACCGCGCGGCTGGCCGAGCTGCAATCGCGCATCCGCCCCCATTTTTTGTTCAACACACTGAACACGGCGCTGGCGCTGGTGCGGCTGGACCCGGCGCGCGCCGAAGGTGTGCTGGAAGACTTGGCGGAAC
>JANXMO010000048.1 GCA_025354615.1 Burkholderiales bacterium
CCTTCGATCAAGAACAAGCGCGAGGTGGCGTTTTCTGAAGACTGAGCCGCCGCCGGTTGCGCCCGTTTCCCCGGCCTCGCCCGCGGGGCCGGGCGCCGCCGGCGGGTTCTTGTGCGCGCTGCTGGGCGCGATCGGCTTTTCCGGCAAAGCCATCATCGTCAAGCTGGCCTATCGGCATGGCGTTGATGCGGTCACGCTCATCACGTATCGGATGTTGTTTGCCCTGCCGCTATTTCTGGCGCTGTCCTGGTGGGCGGGCCGCGGCCGGCCGGCGCTGACGCAGCGCGACTGGCAGGCCATCATCGGCCTGGGCTTTTGCGGTTACTACCTGTCGAGCTTTCTCGACTTTGCCGGCTTGCAGTACATCAGCGCCGGCTTTGAACGCCTGGTGCTTTACCTCAACCCGACGCTGGTGCTGCTGATGGGCGCCCTGTGGTTCAAACAGCGGATCACGCGGCGCCAGTTGGCCGCGGCCGCGGTTAGCTATGCCGGTGTGGCCCTGGTTTTCGGCCAGGAGCTGCAGCTCCAGGGCGCCAACGCCGGCTTGGGGGCGGCGCTCGTATTTGCGAGCGCCGTCAGCTACGCCCTTTATCTCACCTTCAGCGGCAACGAGGTCAAGCGGCTCGGCGCCTTGCGCCTGACCGGCTTGGCCAGCACAGTGGCCTGCGTGCTGTGCATCGCCCAGTTTTGCTTGCTGCGCCCGTTGTCAGCACTGCAGGTGGCCCCGCCCGTCATCTGGTTATCGATCCTGAACGCCACCCTGTGCACCTTCGCGCCGGTGCTGCTGGTCATGCTGGCCATTGAACGCATCGGCGCGCCAATGGCTGCCCAGGCGGGGATGGTCGGCCCGTTGTCGACCATTTTGATGGGCGCGTTGCTTTTGTGCGAACCGCTGACCGTGTGGATGCTGGCCGGCACGGTGCTTGTTTTGGCGGGCATTGCGCTGCTGCCGCGGGTGCGGTGATTTAAAAGGATGGGAGTCCACCAGCCATGCCCACTTATTGCGGCTGCTAAAAACGTTGGTTAAAAATCCAATAATAGAATGCATTCCTAAAATTGTTCTTTATTAAAATAATGCGGTTGTTAGGCGGCAATGAAACTCAATTAATCCGACCATTTACGGACAACGGGCCGTTGACCCGGTTCAACTGAAAAGCGCCACATGGATAAACGTATTGTTTTCAATTTATGCGTTAGAAAAGCAAGAACTTCTGCATTTCGTTGGCAAACCTTTGTTATTCCCGCAGCCCTTGACGTCTTCAAACTCGTGGCTCTAACAATGGTACTTCTAGGAGCAACTTTTTTCGTTCAGGCTCAATCGACAATTGTCGATGTCTTAAAGCCAGGGAAAATTACGCAGTTAACTTCCGGACCCATTGGTTGGTATCAGTCGCCCGAAATTGCGTTCAAAGCTTATAAATCTTGGCGAGAGGATCCGACAAATTGCCTCTTGCCGCGCAAGTGTTCTGTTTCGAACTTGCGAGCTTGCCCAAACAATCAAGCC
>JANXMO010000052.1 GCA_025354615.1 Burkholderiales bacterium
AACTGCTTTTGCAGCAAGGGCACGAACACTTCATTCAAGGCCACGCCCAGAACGGCCGGCTCGTCGGGCGGCTTGCCGGTGTAAGTCGAGTGGTAAATCGCGTCACGCCGCATCGACAGGCGCGTGATTTCGAACACTGGAAACCAGTCCTGCTCGTTGTAGTAGCCGGTGTGGTCGCCAAACGGCCCTTCCAGCGCATGTAAGTAGCCGCCCTGCTCTTTCACTTTGACGCCGTACTCGCTTTCGCCCGTGAACCCGGTCGCCGCCACGGGGATGTGCCCCTCCAAAAGAATTTCCGCACTGGCAGGCAACTGCAGACGGCAGGCGCCCTCGCCAACGGTGGCGTCAATCAACTCGGTGCGGCTGCCACGCAGCAAGCCGGCAAACTGGTATTCCGACAAGCTGTCGGGCACCGGCGTGACGGCCCCCAGAATGGTCGCCGGATCAGCGCCCAAGGCCACGGCGAGTGGAAACGGCTGGCCGGGGTTGGCACGGGCGAAATCACGAAAATCGAGAGCGCCGCCGCGGTGCGCAAGCCAGCGCATGATCACCCGGTTCTTGGCAATCACCTGTTGGCGGTAGATGCCCAGATTCTGGCGTTGCTTCGGCTGAGCAACGTTTTGCGGGCCTCGAGTGATCACAAGCCCCCACGTAATCAAAGGCCCGGCATCTTGCGGCCAGCAGGTTTGGATCGGCAGAACGCTCAGATCGACGTCACCACCCTCGCACACCCGTTCCAGGCACGCGGCACGGCGCACCACCGTGGGCTTCATGTTCCAGAGCGCACGCACCATGTCAAACAGCCGGCCGGCGTCTTTCAGCCCTTTTGGCGGCTCCGGCTCCTTTAAATTGGCCAAGACCAAACCAATGTCACGCAGCTGTGCAACATCGTCGACACCCATGCCCATGGCCACCCGTTTTGGCGTGCCGAACAGGTTCAACAATGCCGGCATCTGATGGCCGACAGGGCGTTCCACCCACAACGCGGGGCCGTTGGCCCGCAAAACGCGGTCGGCCAGTGCCGTCATTTCGAGGTGCGGAGACAGCGGTTCAGGAAGACGAACCAGTTCGCCTACGCGTTCCAGTTGCAAAAGAAAATCACGAAGATCACGGTACTTCATACTTTTTTGTAATAGAAACCAACAGGTTAAGGATTGACTGGTTATTAAAACGCTTTCAGAATTTATCTTTTGTC
>JANXMO010000099.1 GCA_025354615.1 Burkholderiales bacterium
GGCCCGCACCCGGCAGCGAATTCAAGCATTGGCGGTTCAGCTTAAAAAAGCTGCTGCTTCGGCTTGAAATATGTCTCTTTCAAGCCATCACACCAAAATCTCGTCCAGCCGATCAATCACCCCGTCCGCATCCACCGCACTGACCGGCTCGCCATGGTTATAGCCGTAGCTCACCAGCAGCACCGGGCAGCCGGCGGCGCGGGCGGCCTGGGCGTCGTTGCGGGAGTCGCCGATCATCAGGGTGCGCTCGGGCGCGCTGCGCAGGGCTGTGCAGGTTTCGCGCAGCGGCAGCGGGTCGGGCTTTTGGCGCGCGAAGCGGTCGCCACCGAAGATGTGCTCGAAATGCCCGCCGAGGGCTTTCTTGCTCAGCAATTGCTGCGCAAACAAGGTTGGCTTGTTGGTCAGGCACGCCAGGCGCAGGCCGTGCTTGCGCAGCTGCTGCAAGCCGGCTTCGGCACCGGGGTAAACCGTTGAATGGTCACCGTTGATACGCCCGTAATGGCGCTGGTAGCAGGCCAGCGCGTTTGACAGGCGTGCAGGGTCGGCGCCTACATGCGCCAACGCGCCGGCCACCAGGTGCTTGGAACCCTGGCCAACGGTGCGGGTGACGAACGCGGCGTCAATGCCGGGCAACGCCAGCTCATCGAGCATGGCATTGAGCGCGGCAACGAAATCGCCCTGGGTGTCGACCAGCGTGCCGTCGAGGTCGATGACGGCGGCGTCGAGCGCCGCGAGATTCAAGGAATGAGCGGCCATGAG
This sequence comes from Burkholderiales bacterium, assembly GCA_025354615.1. Classification (GTDB taxonomy): domain Bacteria; phylum Pseudomonadota; class Gammaproteobacteria; order Burkholderiales; family Burkholderiaceae_C; genus JANXMO01. The sequence continues at coordinate 760 of JANXMO010000099.1, forward strand.
GATGGGATGTTGGAGAGGCAACGAGGAAAGAGCCCCGCATCATAGAAACCCGGCCAGGTAATCGGGCCGCGGCCCCCGCAGTGCTGCTGAGGACAAGCCTGAAGCCGCCCTGTCAATTGGCGGCTGCGAGCTCCGATTCCGGCCAAGCAGGCGGGGCCCGTCAAAGTGACCTGTCTTCACCGCCCTGTTCAGGCCACCGCAGATTCAACGCAATGCCACGATCAACGTGCGCCACTGACTTCCGCGCCCTACGCCATGCTCGATCGCCCCCCCTCTGCCGCCGCCGGTTCGCCGCCCATCACCGCACCCGGCCCCTGGGCCAAGGGCGACGGCCTGCCGACCTGGATCGGCAAGTACCGGGTGCGCCGGCGTTTGGGTGAAGGGGCGACGAGCGAGGTGTTCCTCTGCCACGACGAATTCAACGGCCGCGACGTGGCGGTGAAAAAAGTACGTCCCCACATGGATGCCGATGCGCAGGATGCCCGTCACAGCGAACGTTTTTTTGCGGCCGAGGCGGCGCTCGCCGGCCGCCTGCAGCACCCGAATGTGGTGAAGATTTATGACGCGGTGGACGACCCTGCCGGCGCCTACCTGGTGATGGAACATGTGCCCGGCACCACACTGCGGCCTTATTGCCGTAGCGACCAGTTGCTGTCGCTGGAGTTGATCGTCGAGCTGGGTTTCAAGTGCGCGATGGCGCTGGGGTACGTCTACCGCCAAGGCATCATCCACCGCGACGTCAAGCCGGCCAACTTGCTGGCGGTGCTCGAAGGCGGGCAAATTACCGACGTCAAAGTCAGCGATTTCGGCAGCGCGTTGAACCTCAAATCAGAGGTCACGCAGGTCTACCGCGTCGGCTCGCTGGCCTATATGGCGCCGGAGCAGCTCGACGGTGCCTCGCTCGACGCGCGGGCCGACATGTACGCGCTGGGCGCGGTGCTGTACCACCTGGTGTCGGGCCGCGCGCCGTTTGATGCGCCGG
>JANXMO010000118.1 GCA_025354615.1 Burkholderiales bacterium
GTGAAACTGTCTTGGCTGATCCCGAAAGCCAGTCAAAGCAAAGTTCACTTCGTGAAACGGCATGGAATTTCGCATTCAGGCACTACCCGCCGGCGCAGAGAATGAAAAATCCATCCCCAGTTCACACACGACCGCATTGACGGATTGAACCCATGCCACTCACACCGCCACATCGCGCCAGCCAACAGTCCTCGGCGAGGCTCAGGCGCACGCAGAGCGAAAGTGCCTTGGGCACGGCACGTTCTCCCGACACCCTGCCGCAGTCGCCACTGGCCTTGCGGCGGCAACAGCAACAGCCGACGCAAAGCCCGGCGGCTGCACCGGTCGGTGCCGAAACGCCTGCTGCACCGGCAGCCCCGGCCGCCATGCTGAGCCGATTTGCCAACTCCGGTGTGCCCAAGTTGTTGAGCGGCGCCGGGATAGCCGGCTTGGGCGTGCTGGCGTTTTACCAACGCGGACCGTTGTCGCTTGCAGAGCCTGCGGAGGGTGAGCAGGAGGCCTTCAGTGCGAGCCTTGTCAAGGGGCTCGCTATCGCGGGTACGGCGTTTTATGGCCTCAACCGGATGGTCGATGGCGCTTTGCAGATGCAGCGTGAACTGCACCCGCCGCCGCACCCACACGAAGACTGACGCATGGCTCTGAATGCCTGTATTGAACTGCACCGATTCAACTTTGAAAGTACACCATGGGAAATGCTTTTTCTTACAGCAGCATTGGCGCCCCGGCCAATGCCACGCCCATTGCAGTGGAACTGGGCGGTGCAACGCCGGGAAGAAGCGGTACGACAGAGCGTCGGGCGCAAGCAATGCCGTCGACGGAGTTGCCGCCTTCGCCCCGGTCGAGCAGTGCGCCCGTGATCGCATTGCCACCGTCGGAAGATGATCCCGCATCAGAGCATTCAGGAGATAACCCCCCGGCATTACCTGCCGCTTCGGCCCGACCGCCGCGACTCTCTTTGCGTGCGCAATTGGCGACTCATGGGCGAGCCATCTTGTCAGTCGTTCAACAACAATTTAATTCGCCGCAGACGCCTTTGAAGACCGGCGTGGGGCTTTTGGGAGCAAGTGTCTTGTCGGGTCTCAAGACCGCGCAGTTTGTGAACAAGGAATCAAAAGAAGAGTCGACGGGTTTGAAAATCCTGACCGGCGGTGCGGTTTTGGCGGCGGGTGGTGTTGCAACGGTCGCGATGGGCGGTATTGGCGCACGATTGGTTTTAGGGGGTGTCGCTGACTTGATCATTGATTCAAGACGCACGCCTGCAGGAGACTTGGAAAGTCAACTGCCTGTGAGTGACGCAGCGGTCCCGCCGCCGCCAGCAGCAGCCAATCCGGTTGAGTGACGTGAAGACGTGTTGAAGAAACTCGCCCGCGGTCGGTGCCTCCGAGACGGAAGCATTCTTCCACTGCCGGGCGATGTCGCCGAACTACATATTGCTTTGCGCTGTTGGAACCAATGGCATCGCACCCGCGTCCAGGCCCTCGCCTTCAATCCGCGTAACAGGCTGCGCCGG
>JANXMO010000155.1 GCA_025354615.1 Burkholderiales bacterium
AACGCTGTGGCTGCAGGTTCATCGGCCGGCGTGCTGCTGGACCGCCAGCTCGACGTGTCACGCGGCGACTGGCTTGCCACGCCTGGCACGCTTCAACCCATTGCGCGTTTCAGCGCCACGTTGGCCTGGCTGGACACGGAAGCGGCCGTCGTCGGCCGCAAGTACTGGCTGCGCCACGGCAACCGCTGGGTTGCCGCACGCATCACCGGCATCAACAGCCGGCTCGACATTCACACGCTGGCCGCAACGCCGGCCGACCAACTCGCCGTCAATGAGATCGGCCGGGTGACGATCGAAACCCAGCAGCCGCTGCCTGTGGAGCCGTATGCCGTGAACCGCATGGGCGGCGCGCTGATCATCGTTGACCCGGCCAGCAACCGCACCAGCGGCGCATTGCTGGTGGAAGAGGCCCTGCCGTGAACAAGACGGGGCACGTCGCCTTCATCGGCGCCGGCCCGGGTGCGGCTGATTTGATTACCGTGCGCGGCGCACGCCTACTGGCGCAGGCCGATGTCGTGCTGTTCGATGCGTTGACCGACCCGGCCCTGCGCCAACTGGCGCCTGCTGCACGTTGGCTTCACGTCGGCAAACGCGGCTTCGAAAACAGCACCGCCCAGGCCACGATCAACGCGCTGCTGGTGCGCCATGCGCAGCGTGCGGCGCGGGTGGTGCGACTCAAAGGCGGCGACCCGAGCGTGTTTGGCCGGCTGGAAGAAGAACTGCAGGCGCTGGCCGACGCCGGCATTGCCTGTGAGGTGGTGCCCGGCATCACGGCGGCTTCGGCCGCTGCAGCCGCTACGCTGCGGCCCTTGACGCGACGCGGCGGCGGCCGCAGCGTTTCGCTCAACACGGCCATGACGGCCGTGACGACGCAGGCGGGCGACGCCGCGCCCGTGGCGCGCCATGCCGACACGGAAGTTTTCTACATGGCCGGAAAACAACTGCTGGCGCTGGCGAGGCGCCTGGCGGCTTCCGGCTGGCCAGCGGACACACCGGTGTGCGTGGTTTCGCGCGCCGGGTGGGGCGACATGCTGGCGAGCGACCACACGGCGGCCACGGTGGCGCAGGCCGCGGTGCTGCATGCGGGCCGGCCCGCCGTTGTCACCGTGGGTGCGGGCGCGGCGCCTGCCGTGTTGCAACGCCCGGCATCGTGCGAACCGCTGCAGGCGGCAACCGAGGCCGGCCGCGCAATCGACCGCGGCTTTTAAAATCAACGCTGTGCCGCAAGCTGCAGCGCTTTCCTCTTCAAATTCGAGTCCGACCCCACCATGACCCACGTCGTCACTGAATCGTGCATCCGCTGCAAGTACACCGACTGCGTCGATGTGTGCCCTGTCGATTGCTTTCGCGAAGGCCCCAATTTCCTGACCATCGACCCGGACGAGTGCATTGATTGCGCTGTCTGCATTCCCGAGTGCCCGGTCA
>JANXMO010000178.1 GCA_025354615.1 Burkholderiales bacterium
GTCAAATTCAAAACAGCCTGGAGGTTGCGCTCACCGTTTGCATAAGACGCCATCTTCAGCATCATCTCAATTGAGTACCCAAGTTTGGCCAGCGCAGTGGCATTGTTTTCTACCGCTCGCAGCGCACCGGCGCCGCCTTTGCTGCACACCAGCGCCACCAATTCTTTTCTTTTCGCACCGCGCAGTTGAAGCAATGGCGTGACGTCGACAACGGCTCGCATCAGCTCGGCGGGTTGTGCCTGCGTGACCATGTCGACGATGTCATTGTGCAAATAACCCATGCCGAGCAAAGCCTCCGTGTGCTGCACGACCAGCGCCGGTCCCTGCGTTTTATGTTCTGGAAGCACCGTCAGTCGGTTGATCGGGTCAGGCGCATAGCCCAGCTTTTCAAGCTTATGCCGCGTCTGCGCCGCGTCGTCGGGCAAGAGCGGCGCCAGCGGTATGGCCGCTGCGGGAGCCAAAGCAGCGGCCTGGGTGGGCAACGGTTGGCTCGACGGCAGGGCAACGGCATCGCCCAGATCAAGTTCCGGCAACCGGCCCAACTCACCCAAATCACCCAGGTCGCCCCACCAGTCGTGGTCGCCACCCTCGACGCTGGCGTCTGTATCGCCTTCCTTCCTGCCGGCCGCCATTGCCATACTGGCGAACGGTTCAGATTCCGAAGGAGCCGACAAGCCAAAAAAGTTGCCGGCCTCGGCCGCTGCGCCGCTGCCTTTTTCGTTGCCGGCCTGATGGCCGGCACGGGGAGACGATTTTTTGCTTCTGGGGCTGGACGGGTCTTCAACAGCGCCTTCGTCCTCCCTGAGCAATCTTTTGCCGGAACTTTGGCGTTCCAGTAGTTTCTTGAGGCGCACGGCCAGCGGTCCCTGAGGCACCGCTTTGTCGGTCGTTGGCCGTGGCTTGTGGGCCGCGGCTTTGTCTGTCTTGGATGCCGCTTGGGAACTGCCCGGCGCCGATTTGGACTCGGTCAGTTTCTTGAGCCGATCCAGAAGCGCCGCCCGCTGCGGGGGCGCACCAGGTGGCGGCGCATCGGTCCGCGGGGACAGAGGTGGCTCCCCTGCAGCAGCCAGCGGTGCGCCAGGTGGCGGTTGCAACGACAGGTTGGCAGCAGTGTCCGTTTCGTTAGCGGATCTCAGGGGCGCCGACGGGCGGCCGCGAACAGGAGATGTCATTCGTTGTCCTTGAATTCATCCAGAAAGCCATTGCACAACAGCCGCCGTCGATCGCTCGGCCACTCGCGCAAAGACTGCAGTGCAGCCATGCGACGTATTCAAACGCAAAGCAAGCCTGTGCGCAGGCGTCGGTACAAACAATCGCACTGGCAGCACCAGACAGCGCAGGTGGTACTCAACCGCTTTGGGCGCCGTTGAAAGCGAGGCTTGCGCTCAAAATCGCTGAACATGCACAGGCTGTTCGGCAACTGCGCATCGCCAACTTTTTTGAAACGGTTCAGCGCAGCCTCATACCGGCTTCATACAGTCCTATGTCGTTGTGATATTCCAATACGCCTTTAAACGGCCCGGAAGTCTGAGGCGCGTTGCCTTCGACGCCGTCGGTTTCGGTCAGACCCAACTTCAGGTGAACGAGATCCGGGACCGACAGCCCCCGGTTTTTCGGAATGCCCACCAAGCTTCTGGTTGCATGGCTTTTTTGCCCCAGTGTCAAAGCAACGCCGCTCGACGGGGGCGAATATTTTTCCAAACGGCTGGGATGCAATGCACTTTTCGATTGAGCATTGTTCTGCAACTGCGGGTCCAACAAAACCAACGGCGGGTTGCCGAACTTGACCGGCAATCCGTCTGCCACCGTGAAGGGCGGCAAGCGGCTGGCGTGGCGCAACTGACGGCAGCGATGAGGCAACGTCTCGCCTGCCCTGGCGGGCCATCTGCGGGCTGCGCCCCAAGGCACGCCCCCCCGGCCATTGCCACGGGCGGGGGGCAGGCCAGACGGCGCCGCCGGGTCGCGCCCGTCGTCAACCTCGCTTGGCGTGATGTCGTGCAACCTTCTCTCTTGTGAGCGCAACCCGGCCAGATGCCTCGCGCCTTTGCTGTCGAGCCGCAGTGGCTTGGGCGGCCCGCCCGCTTTCAGGATCGCCGGTTTCGGCTGAAAAGCATGTTTGACACTGCTCAAAAAACTGACCATGGCAACTCGCAGCAAGTACGGATGACAAATGCAGGTGGGTCGCGGCACACGCTGCAACACTTTGGTGACCGGCACCGTGAACATTCCGAGTATGAGCAGGTCTTTGCACAAAAAGCATCACGCAAGCGAAGCAGTGTGCATAAAACCGAAACGGTGTGTATCGAAAATCACGGGTCAGCTGTCCAGCCTGCTTTGCCGGAGGCCGATGAGCATTCCGGGGCTCGGCCAAAAGTAGCCGCCCTTCAGCCGTTTTTTAGAGGTATTGCGGCACGGCCCGTCGGGGTGTACTGCGAGCATGTCGCCAACCATCTTCATTACCGCTTGGCATCCGTGGGCTGCGCTGCTGCAGGTACGCCGCACCGCCTTGGCCTTGGGGGTTGCGCTGGCCGTGGCGCAACCGGCCGTGCGGGCGCGCTGCATCGATGAGGATGGCAGCGCCGTGGT
>JANXMO010000179.1 GCA_025354615.1 Burkholderiales bacterium
TACGCTGGTGGTTGCCTTGACGCTACTGGCTGCAGCGTCTTTGAGTGGCTCCATGCGCGCCAAACTGCGCGTGATGTTGAGCAAGCACTTGTTCAGCTACCGCTACGATTACCGGCGAGAGTGGTTGCGTTTCACCGCAACCTTGTCGACTGGTAAAACACCTGTTGAGACGGCCACGTTAGTGATCAGGGGCTTGGGCGACATGTTGGAAAGCCCGGGCGGTGCGCTTTGGTCACGCTCAACCACGAGCGCAGGCGAGCTGGTGCCGATGGCGCAATGGAACATGCCCCGCGCCGTTCAATGGGAACCCGTCACTTCCGAGTTTTTAAGAAATTTGTCTGCTCCGGGAAAGATCATTGACCTGGACGAATACCGCCGCCACCCTGAGCGCTACGGCACTTTGCAGTTGCCCGCCTGGTTGGTGGAGAACGAGCAGTGCTGGTTGATCATTCCCTTGAATATTTTGGAAGATTTGACAGGTTTTGTTGTGTTGCTGCGCGCCCGCACCCGGATCGAGTTGAACTGGGAAGTGGCCGATTTATTGAAAACTGCCAGCCGCCAAGCGGCCAGTTTCCTGGGGCAAATGCACGCCACTGAAGCCCTGCTGGAAGTGCGTAAATTTGATGCTTTCAACCGCATGTCAGCCTTTGTGGTGCACGACCTCAAAAACATCGTCACGCAGTTGTCATTGATGATGAAGAACGCCCGCCGGCTGCGCGATAACCTGGAATTTCATGAAGACATGATGATGACGATCGAGCATTCACTGGAAAAAATGCGCCAGTTGATGTTGCAGCTGCGTGAGGGTGAAAAGCCGCCTGGTCGCGCCAGTGGGGTGGCTTTGCTGCCCATCGTGCGCCGGCTGGCGGCTGTAGCGGAGGACCGCGGGCGGGTGTTGGCCGTCAATGCGGTAGATCCTTTGTTGTACACGCGGGGGCATGAAGAACGGATAGAACGCGTGCTGGGGCACATGGTTCAAAACGCTTTTGATGCCACGCCAGTGTCGGGCAAGGTCTGGGTGACCTTGGCGCGTGTGGCCGGGCAGGTGCAGGTGGAAATTGGTGACTCGGGCGAGGGCATGTCGGCCGAGTTTGTTCAAGATCGCCTGTTCAAGCCGTTTCAAACCACCAAGCCCACCGGCATGGGCATCGGCGCTTATGAGAGCTGCCAATACGTCCAGGAACTGGGCGGCTCGATCAAGGTTGATACGGCTGCCGGCCAGGGCACGGTCATCACCTTGTTGCTGCCGCTGTTGGACACTGCGGCATCGTCCGACTTGCACGGCGCCGCTCTCGCATGACGCAGCCGAAAACACCGCCGCTGTTGATCGTTGAAGACGACCTGGCGCTGCAAAAGCAGATCAAATGGTCACTCGACCGATTCGATTCCGTGACGGCCAGCGACCGTGAAAGCGCGCTGCTGCAGTTCCGCCGCCATGCGCCTGCAGTGGTGACGATGGATTTGGGCTTGCCGCCTGACGCCGACTCGGTGTCCGAAGGCATGAAATTGCTCGGCCAGCTGCTGGACCTCGACCCCGACGTGAAGGTGATTGTGCTGACCGGGCAAAACGACCAGTCCAATGCGCTGCGCGCCATTGCCTTGGGCGCTTACGATTTTTTTGCAAAGCCGTTCGATCCCGATTTGCTGGCCTTGACGATTGACCGCGCCTTGCGCTTGGTTGACCTGCTGCGTGAAAACCGCCGCCTGCAAGCCCTGCACCGCCCCGACGCGCTGGCTGGCTTGCTGACCAGTGATGAGGGCATGCTGCGCGTGTGCCGCACGGTTGAAAAAGTCGCCCCCAGCGACGCCAGCGTGTTGCTGCTCGGCGAAAGCGGCACTGGCAAAGAAGTGCTGGCCCAGGCGCTGCACCAGGCCTCCAAGCGCAGCGGCAAATTCGTGGCCATCAACTGCGCCGCCATTCCTGACAACCTGCTTGAAAGCGAGTTGTTCGGTTATGAAAAAGGCGCTTTCACCGGCGCGGCGAAAACCACGCCAGGGAAAATCGAAGCAGCACAAAACGGCACTTTGATGCTGGATGAAATCGGCGATTTGCCGTTGCCGCTGCAGGCCAAGTTGCTGCGTTTCCTGCAGGAAAGGGTGGTTGAACGCATCGGTGGCCGCAGCGGTATTCCGATTGACACGCGCGTGGTCTGCGCCACCCACCGGCAGCTGGACGATTTGATTGCACAAAATTTGTTTCGCCAGGACTTGTACTACCGCCTGGCCGAAATCGCGATTGACATCCCACCGCTGCGTGATCGCACGGGCGACGCGGTGTTGCTGGCGCAGGCTTTTTTGCGCCGTTATGCCGAAGACCAGCGCCGCGGCGCGATGGTTTTCAGCGACGATGCGCTGGCCGCCATCGAAGCGCATGCCTGGCCCGGCAATGTTCGCGAGCTGCAGCACGCGATCAAGCGCGTGGTCATCATGGCCGATGGCAAGCGCATCGGGCTGGACGACCTGAAGCTGCCACGTCGCCCGGCGGCCGGTAGCGCTTTGCCTGTAGATGAACCGTCTCTCGACCTCCGAACCGTTCGTGACAAGGCCGAGCGTGCCGCGGTCGTTTCGGCGCTGGCGCGCACCAATGGCAATATCCTCAAAGCCGCTGAAATTCTCGGCGTGAGCCGGCCCACTCTTTATGACCTCATGCACCGTCTTGCCATCCAGTGAATCGCCGTTCGACGCTGCGCCGCGCCGCCGCCGCGTGATGACTGCCCACCGCTTCATTCCCCTGCTGCTGATGACCGCTGCACTGTTGAGCGCATGTGGCGGTAGCAGCCCGGAAAAATCACTGGCATCGGCACAGGCGTATCTGCGCGAGCAAAACGTCAAAGCGGCTGTCATCGAACTGAAAAATGCGTTGCAGAAAGCGCCCGACCTGGCGCCTGCGCGGTTTCTGCTGGGCCAGGCGCTGCTCGAGTCGGGTGATCCGGTTTCGGCGGTGGTGGAGTTCCGCAAGGCGGCTGAGCTGCGCCATCCGGCCAATATCGTCGTGCCCCCACTGGCGCGGGCCTTGAACGCCGCCGGCAATTCGCGCAAGCTGATCGAAGAATACGGCCAGACGGTGTTGACAGACCCAGCGGCGCAGGCGGATTTGAAGGTGTCGCTGGCCAACGCGCAGGCGGCGGAGGGCAACCCGGAACTGGCCGCCCGTGAACTGGCGGCGGCCCTGGCAGCGTCGCCAGACAATCCCGACGCACGTTTGTTCGAAGCCCGTTTGAAGGCCAGCCAGGGTAACGTCAAAAGCGCACTGGCAATCACTGACGCGGTGTTGCGCGCCGCGCCGGCCCACGAGGCCGCCTGGCTGCTCAAAGGCTTCTTGCAGTGGCGAGGCCAACATGACGAAGCGGGCGCTTCGGAGGCTTACCGCCGTGCGTTGGCATTGCGCAAAGCTTCGCTCGAAGGGCATGCCGGCGTCATCACGATCGCGCTTGAAACACAACATCTCGATGCGGCGGTGGCGCAGCAGGCAGAGTTGAAAAAGTTCTGGCCCAGCCATCCGCAAACCAGGCTGTTCGACGCCCGCATCGCCTTGCAGCGCGGCGACTACAAAGAGGCGCGCCGGCTGACCCAGCAATTGCTGGCATTGGCGCCCGCCCATCAACCGCTGCTGTACGTGGCTGGCGTGGCCGACTATTTGAGCGGCGCAACGGTGCAGGCTGAAAACACCTTCAACAAAGCGCTGCAGGCGGCACCCGACAACCTGTCAGTGCGCCAGATGTTGGCACGCAGTGAGTTGCGCCTGGGCCAGGCCGCCAAAGCGATGGCCGTCATCCAGCCTGCGCTCGACAACGCCTCGCCGAATGCGCAAACGCTGTCGATTGCCGCCCAAGCCCAGCAATTGCTGGGCAACCACAGCCAGGCGCAGCAGCTTTACACCCGCGCGGCCCAGGCCGACCCGACCGACACGCAAAGCCGCACCGCGTTGGCGCTGGCCAAGTTGTCGCAAGGCGACAGCGGCGCGGCTTTGACCGAATTGCAAGCCATTGCGCAAGCCGACAAAGGCACCGCCACTGACCTGGAGCTGATCAACGCCTTGTTGAGCCGCAAAGCATTTACCGAATCGCTGGCCGCTGTCGATCGCCTGGATAAAAAGCAGCCCAAGGCGGCGCTGGTGCCTTATTTGCGCGGCAACATCCTCCTCGCCAAGGGCGATGTGGCCGCAGCCCGTGCCGCTTATGAGCAAGCCTTGGGCGTCGATGCGCAATACTTTTTGGCGGCGGCACGCTTGGCCGGGCTGGATTCGATCGACAAAAAACCTGATCAGGCGCGCAAGCGGTTTGAGAGAATTTTGGCTGCTGATCCAAAGAACGAACAGGCGTTGATGGCCATGGTCGAGCTGGCCGTGGCGGCGAATGCCAGCGCCGATGAGATAGCCAGTTTGCTGCGCAACGCCATCAAAGCCAATCCGCAGGAGGCTACACCGCGGCTGCGCCTGGTTGATCTTTACTTGCGCAACGGCAACGCCACGAGCGCGCTGGCGGCCGCGCAGGAGGCCGCTGCCGCATTGCCTGACGATGTGCAAATCCTGGAGGCGCTGGGCGCGGCCCAATTTGCGTCTGGCGATTTGAACCAAGCCGGCGCTTCATTCGGCAAACTGGCTTCGCTGCAGCCCGAGGCGCCCAACGCCTTCGTGCGGCTGGCCGACGTGCAGTCGGCCGCGAAGAACACCGACGGTGCTTTGCAGAACCTGCGCCGTGCTTTGGCGCTGGCGCCAACGTCTTTGGTCGTGCAACGCAAACTCGTGCTGCAACTGTTGAGCGCCGGGCGCACCCTGGAAGCGCTGGAGGTGGCGCGTGCGGTGCAAAAGCAGCCCGCGCCGAATGATGCAGTCGGCCATGTGTTCGAGGGCGATATCGAGGCGGGCCGTAAAAACTGGCCTGCTGCTGCTGCGGCTTTCCAGGCCGCCCTGGCGCGTGGCAAATCAACCGATGCGGCCGTCAAGTTGCACGCGGTGCTGATCGATGGGCGCCGGCCGGCCGAAGCTGACAAAATGGCCGCCGCCTGGCTGGCGCAGTCGCCGCGCGATGTGGTTTTCATCGCTCACTTGGGCGACACCGCGCTGCTGGCCAACGACTTCGCCAGCGCCCAGACCCGCTTTCTGGAAGTGCTGCGAATCGACCCGGCCAACGCCGTGGCCTCGAACAATGTGGCCGCGTTGCGCAGCCAATTGAAAATGCCCGGCGCCCTGGCTTACGCCGAAAAAGCCAACGCCCTGCGGCCCGACCATCCGCCTTTCATGGACACCCTGGCCACCGCACTGGCCGATGACAAGCAGCTGAAACGCGCCCTGGAAGTGCAGAAAAAAGCCGCTGACCTGCAGCCCGACAACCCCCTGTACCGCTTTCATCTGGCCAAGCTGCAACTGCAGCAAGGCGATAAAACAGCCGCCCGCGCCGAACTGGAACGGCTGGCCGCGTTGGGTGACAAGTTTGCCGGCCAGGCTGAAGTGGCGCGTTTGCTGAAGGCGCTTTGAACAGGCGCTGAAACGGCATGGCGTTTCCTTCTGCATGGCGTTTTCGCTGCTGGGCTGCGCGTGCCGCGGTTGCCGGCATCACGGCTGCAGTGCTGGCGGGCTGTGCCGGCGCGCCGCCGCTTGCGGTTTCCCGCGGTGAAGGCGATAGCCGGGCCACACCGACGCCCCGCCCTGTGATCGAACTGGAGCGCGACGGCCCACCGCTTCAACCGCCAGCCGATTTGGTGCTGGTGCCTGATGCTGAACCGCGCGTTGAAGTCATCCGCGTGGGCGGGCCGAACAAGCCGTATGCGGTGCTGGGCCAGGCCTATACGCCGCAAACACAAGACCTGCCATTTCGCCAGCGGGGCCTGGCGTCGTGGTACGGGCGCAAGTTCCATGGCCGCCGAACGGCCAGCGGCGAGCCCTATGACATGTACGCCATGACGGCCGCGCACCCGACCTTGCCGGTGCCCAGTTACGTCCGCGTGCGCAACCCCGCCACGGGTGCCCAGGTGGTGGTGCGCATCAACGACCGCGGGCCTTTCCACAGTGATCGCATCATCGATGTGAGCTACACCGCCGCCCTCAAGCTGGGTTTGCTTCGCGGTGCAGCGCCGGTTGACGTCGAACGCATCACGTTTGACGACATTCGCAGCGGGGCCTGGCGCGAGGCGACGCTGGTTGCGGCTGTTCCTGTCGCCCCCGCTGTGTTGCCTGATTCGTTGGACGCTTGGATGGGCCAGGCACCCCCACAGGCCGGCGCGGGCGGCGATGTTTTGCCAATCAGCGCATTGCGCCCGGAACGCGAAACCGCCCCGCTGCTACAGATCCCGGCTGCGGCGTTCTGGGTTCAACTCGGCGCGTTTCAGCAACGCGCTGGCGCCGAGCTTTTTCACCGCAAGGTGGTTGCCGACGTTGAGTGGCTGGCGCCCCGGTTGGCGATTTACAGCGAAGGCGGTCAGGCACCGCACCGCTTGCAGGCCGGCCCCTACGGTCGCCTCGGCGAGGCCCAAGACGTGGCGCGACAGGTGCAGGAAACGCTGCGGTTCGCGCCACTCGTGTTGGAGCGGCAGCGCTGAGGGCCGCGGTGCCGTTGTTTTCAGGCTCAATCCAGATAGCGGCGGTCGATCGGCTTGAGCGCTGCGTCAAGCCGGTAAACCAGCGGCACGCCATTGGGAATGTTGAGGCCGACGATGTCGTCGTCGGAAATACCGTCCAGGTATTTGACCAACGCCCGGATGCTGTTGCCATGGGCCGCAATCAGCAGCCGCTGGCCTTGTTGAATCGCCGGTGCCAGCGTTTCGTTCCAAAACGGCAGCACACGCGCCACGGTGTCTTTCAAGCATTCGGTCAATGGCAACTGGTGCTCGTCCAACGCCGCATAGCGCCGGTCACCGCGCTCACAGCGGGCGTCGGTGGCTAGCAGCGCAGGCGGCGGTGTGTCGTAGCTGCGACGCCAGGCCAGCACCTGCGCGTCGCCGTACTGCTGTGCTGTTTCCGCCTTGTTCAAACCCTGCAGCGCACCATAGTGGCGTTCATTGAGACGCCATGAATTGACCACAGGCAGCCAGGTGCGGTCGAGTTGGTCAAGCGTGTGCCACAAGGTCCAGATGGCGCGCTTGAGGACCGATGTGTAGGCCACATCGAAATCAAAGCCTTCCGCTTTCAAGCGTTGCCCGGCTTGCCGGGCCTGCGCCACGCCGGTGGCCGTCAGCTCGACATCGGTCCAGCCGGTGAATCGGTTTTCCAGGTTCCAGGTGGACTCACCGTGGCGGATCAAAACAAGTGTGTGCATGAAGGGTCAGCTGCTGGCAAAAACCCCGGAATTCTATAATCCGCAACTCTGCCGACACTGTTGGCACCACCTAAGGTTCGTTGTGAACGTGTTGAATTTTTTTCTTGATAACGTCTACCTGGTGTTGATGGCCGTGGTGTCGGGGGCCTTGCTCCTCTGGCCGTTGGTTCGCGGCGGCGGCAGTGCGGGCAAGGTCTCGACGGCCGAAGCGGTGCGCTTGATCAACCGTGAGCGGGCCGTGCTGATCGACGTCAGTGAACCTGCGCAATACGCGGCGGGCCACGCCGCTGGCGCCAAGAACATTCCATTTTCCCAGCTGGCGACCCGGACGGCAGAACTGCCCAAAAATAAGACCTTGCCGCTGGTGCTGTTGTGCGCCAACGGCGGCCGCGCCGGCCGCGGCGTGGCCGTGCTGCAGCAGTTGGGCTACAGCAACGCCTGTGCGCTGGCTGGCGGCCTGACAGCTTGGCGAGAGGCCAGCCTGCCTTTTGAAAAATCCACCTGATTTGCTGTTCAAGGAGCCCGTTGCATGCCCCATGTGAAGCTCTACACCACCCAGACCTGCCCGTTTTGTTTGCGCGCCAAAGCGTTGTTGAAGCAGCACGGCGTTGAAGATTTTGAAGAAGTCCGGGTTGATTTGAACCCGGCCGAACGCGGCACGATGACGCGCCTGACGGGCCAGCGCACCGTGCCACAGATTTTTATTGGCGGCACGCACGTGGGCGGGTGCGACGACTTGTTGCAGCTTGATCGCGAAGGCGCCCTGGGCCCGCTGCTGCGCGCGGCCTGAAGCGCTTCCCGGATTTATTTGCCAG
>JANXMO010000227.1 GCA_025354615.1 Burkholderiales bacterium
ACCTGCAGGTTGAGCAACAACAAGGGGGAATGGTTCATCACCAGCCCGGGGTCGACGACTGTGCAAAGAAGTTTTGAAGACTTGTCGGTCAAGTGTGAAAAAGATTCGTATGCACCGGGCATGATGGTGGCCAAATCCAGCACCAAAGGCATGGCGTTTGGCAACATCCTGTTTGGTGGCTTTATTGGTGCGGGTGTGGATATCTCGACAGGCGCCGCGTATGACTACCCAACCTTGATCACGGTCGTCATGGGCGAATCAACAGTGATGACGCCTCCCAAGGCGGTCAATGTTTCCGGCAGCCGCGGCCAAGAGGGCGTGATGCCTGCCGCAGTGGCGGCCAGCGCGGTGCCGGCAAGCCGAGCGGCCAGCGCGCCAGCCGTTTAGGCGCCCCGCGAACAGTGCCGGCTCCTTGCTGCAAGCAGTTACTGTTTCAGCACAGCGTCTTCGCCTTGCAGCAACTCCTTGAATCAAGGCAATTCGAGGATTCGTGGCTCGGAAGGCAGCGCTGGCTGCGCATCCCGGCTGGGTTGAAGGTGGCTCACCAGCGCATCGATATCCACGGCGCCGATGACACGTTCCGTGCCCGGGCGCAAGCGGAAAAACCCGTCGCCGCCCTCGGCCATGAAGCTGTTGACGGTGACGCGGTAAGTTTGTTGCGGATGCACTGGCTCGCCATACAGCCGCAGGTCACGCGCACGGGCGCCGGGTGGCGCGGTGGTCTGCCAGGTATAGGTGAAACCGGCAGATGGAATGAGGGGCTGACCGGCGCTCTGCGATGCCAACGCCATGCGCAGTTGGTCACCGCTGAGCGCCAGCACGACCAGGCGGTTGCCAAACGGCTGTAGCGCAAACAGTTGGCCAAAGGTGATGTCGCAAGGTGGGGTATCGGCCGCGGCGCAGGTCACATCGCTGCGCAGGCCGCCCGGGTTCATCAACGCCAACTGCGCGCCGCCTTGCGATGGAGCGCGGGTGGCGGTCAACTGGGCATCGGCGACCAGGCGGCCAGCGGCGCTGTCGGCTGGGCCGCTACGGGCGCCATGACGAGTAAATGGCGCGCCGATGCGGCCCACCAGATTGGCTTTGGAAAGATAATCGA
>JANXMO010000238.1 GCA_025354615.1 Burkholderiales bacterium
GAGCCCGCCGCGTCGTCACGCCTTGCCAGCACACCGCATCACAGCCCTCTCAGGTGCGTTCAACTGCCGTTTCAAGGTTGAATGGCGCTCCGGCGCCCTCCGATGGCAGCGCTGCCAATTGACAGGGCTTTGCTCACCAAATCAAGCGACTGCGTCCGCTGTCGCGCTGCTAGACTGTTTTCAAATCATGAACACAGCGCACGCGCCGGCCCCTTCATTCGAACCTGTTGCTGCAACCGGGCTGCAGCTGCAGTCGGCGTTGAGCCTGTTGCAGCAGGCCGGCCATGCCATCCCGGCGTGCTTGCAGCCGTTGTCAACGTCGTGGCTGCAGTCACTGATCGACGGCTTGTGCGAGTTGTCCAGCCGCGACGCGTTGACGGGCCTGGCGAATCGCCGGCAGTTCGAGTTGGCGCTGACCCGGGAAGTCGACCGCGTGGCGCGTGCCGGTGAACCGGCGCTCGTGCTGATGGCCGATATCGACCATTTCAAGCGCATCAATGACCGCCATGGCCACCCGGCCGGTGACTTGGTGCTCAAGACCGTGGCCCAGGCGCTGGCCGACTGCGTGCGGCCGATGGACACCGTGACCCGTTTTGGTGGCGAGGAATTCGCCATCATCCTGCCCAATTGCCCGCCTGCGTTCGGCCATGCCGTGGCCGAGCGGATTCGCACCCATGTGCACGGCCAGCGCATGGTGGTATCGCCCGGTGTAGAGGTGTCCGTGACGATCAGCCTGGGAGGTGCATTTGCCCCGCCGTGGGTGCGTTCTTCGGCCGAGTTGTGGGTGCGGCGCGCTGACGAGCAGCTCTACCGTGCCAAGGCGCAAGGGCGCAACCGGGCCTGCCTGGAGCAGCCGGCGTCGTCCCATGTCAGTGCCGAAGAAAAAGGCTTGTTGTTCGGCAGCTCGCAGTTTCAGGAATTTGAATGAACACGCCTGCATCACGGCCCTCTGTTGGCGCGGCCTCCAACGCGGCGGTTGCGGCTGTTCCCGGCAACCGCCGGGCGCGCATCATGGCCGTCACCAGTGGCAAGGGCGGTGTCGGCAAGACCTTCATGTCGGCCAATCTCGCCGCAGCTTTGGTGCGCCGCGGCGAGCGCGTGCT
Source organism: Burkholderiales bacterium (assembly GCA_025354615.1). Taxonomy (GTDB): domain Bacteria; phylum Pseudomonadota; class Gammaproteobacteria; order Burkholderiales; family Burkholderiaceae_C; genus JANXMO01. The sequence continues at coordinate 1,104 of JANXMO010000238.1, forward strand.
GGTGCTCGATGCCGACCTCGGGCTGGCCAACCTCGATGTGGTGCTGAACCTGCAACCCAAGATCACGCTGCACGATGTTTTCACCGGCAAGGCGACGATCGAGCAGGCCTTGCTGCCGGCGCCGGGCGGCTTCAGCGTGCTGCTGGCCGGCTCCGGCTTGGTCGAGTACTCGCGCTTGACTGGCGAAGTGCGCGAAAAACTGTTGGAAGTGATCGAAGTCATGGCGCCGCGGTTTGACCGCATCCTGCTCGACACGGGCGCGGGCATTTCCGATGTGGTGCTGTACGCCGTGTCCCTGGCGGCCGATGTACTGGTGGTTGCCACGCCTGAGCCGACCTCGCTGACCGACGCCTACGCAACCATCAAGGTGCTGGCCCTTCAGCAGCAGCGCCAGCACATCAAGCTGGTGGTCAACCAGGTCAGCCGCAATGGCGAGGGTCAGGGCGTTCGCGCGCAACTGCAGCAGGTGGTCGACCGTTTCGTCAACACCGCTCAGGCAGGCGCGGTGGCACCGGCGCTCAAACTCGAATTGCTGGGCGAGGTGCCGACTGACAACGCGGTGCGTGAAGCCGTGCAACGGCGCCAATTGCTGCTGGAGAGCCTGCCGGGCAGCGCCGCGGCGCAGGCGATCGGCTTGTTGGCCGACCGGTTGGTGCACCACTGACACACCACTGAGGCCGCGGCCAAGCCACTCTCCACCGGCAGTTCACGCGCGCAGCAGCACCACCACCGCACCGTGGCCGCCATCCGAGGCACGCGCGTGTGCAAAGGCAATCACGTCGTTGTTCTGCACCAGCCAGGTTTTGACTTTCGATTTGAGCACCGGCGTTCGCCCGGGCGAGCCCAGCCCTTTGCCGTGCACGATGCGCACGCAGCGCAGCCCGCAACGCACCGCCTCGTGCATGAAGTCGCCCAGGCGCTCGCGCGCGGCCTCGCGGCGCAAGCCGTGCAGGTCGAGATGGGCCTGCGTGACCCAGACGCCGCGCCGGAGCTGGCGCACCACTTCATGGCCGATGCCGTCGCGGCGCCAAGACAAGGCGTCATCGGTGTCGAGCAGCGATTCGACATCGAATTCATCCGAAATGGCTTCACGCAGCACCGCGGCATCGTCCAGCGCCCGCTGGCGCGGCAGCGGCTCGGCGCGCGGGCGGCTGGCGCTGGCCCGCGCTGCGGCGTACACCGGCAGCACCGGGCCCACGCTGCGCGCGAACAGGTCGCGTTCGCGCTGGGCCACCGCCGCGCGCTCACGCGCAGCCGCTTCTTGCAGGCGGGTTTGCCGCGCCGCGTCCTGCATCGCTTGCTTGAAAGCTTGCAAATCAAGCATGCTGTGCAGCCGCGGCGGCAACGGTTGCGGCGGCGCTTTCACAGCAGCCCCCGCTCGGCCAGCGACACCACCTCGGCTTCACCGACCACCATGTGGTCGAGCACGCGCACGTCGACCAGCGCGAGCGCATTTTTCAGCGTCTGCGTCAGCAGCTCGTCGGCGCGCGAAGGCTCGGCCAGCCCCGACGGGTGGTTATGCGCCAGGATGACGGCGCTGGCTTGCCAATGCAGCGCCCGCTTGACCACTTCGCGCGGGTAGACGCTGGTTTGCGTCAGCGTGCCCTGAAACAGCTCTTCGTATTTCAACAGCCGCAACTGAGCGTCGAGGAACACGATGGCGAACACCTCGGCGCCACGCTGCGCAAGCTGCAAGCGCACGTAGTCTTTGACATGCTGCGGCGTTGACAGCACGTCGCGTTCGGTCAGCTGCTGGGCCAGCGCACGCCGGGCCAGCTCGACCACAGCGGCTATTTCCGCACGTTTGGCCGGCCCCAAGCCTTTGATGCGCTTCAGGTCGGCTACGCTGGCGTGCAGCAAGCCGGCCGCGCCGCCAAAAGAATCCAGCAGCTGCTGTGCCAGCTGCAGCACCGAGGTGCCGCGTATTCCCGTGCGCAGCAGCAGCGCCACCAGCTCGGCGTCAGCCAACGCGGCCGGCCCGTGGGCCAGC
>JANXMO010000292.1 GCA_025354615.1 Burkholderiales bacterium
GCCAATTCAATTTCGTTGCGCGCGCCGGTTGCACACTGCAGGCAGGCCTGGTCGGCACGGACCAGGGCGGCAGGCATGCCGAGCTGTTTTGCAATGTCCGGCACGCTGCAGCCGGCGGCAATCAATCGAAACACCTGGTACTGGCGCGGCGGCAAGCGCTTGTGCCACACCGCTGCACTGACAGGCTCGGCCGAGGAGATGGAGGACGCCACTTGTTCGGCCACGTGAGGGGTCAGAAAAAGCCCGCCCGCCGCCACCTGGCGAATGGCGCCGCACAGCGCCTGTGAATCCGCGGTTTTGTTGAGGTAGCCGGCAGCGCCGAGCTTCATGCTGCGCACCGCGTACTGCTTGTCGGGGTAGGCGCTGAGCATCAGCACGGGCAGGTTGGGGAATTCGCTGCGCAGCAGGCGCAATACGTCGAGGCCGTCGCGCTCGGGCATCGCGATGTCCATCAGCACCACGTTGACGCCAACGGGTAGCGGTTGCGCGCTGGCGGCCGACGCCGCTGCGGCGCGGATGAAGCGAATCGCCTCCGGCCCGCTTTCCGCCTCGCCGCCAGATGCTGCCCTTCGGCGCTGTCCAGCATCTGGCGGATACCTTGGCGAACGATGGCATGGTCGTCGCAGATCAACACCCCGATCACGGCGCATCCACCGGCGGCGCAACGGGTGATGACAAAGCGGGCAAGGGCAAAGGCAGCGTCAAGCGGACCAGCGTGCCGTGGCCTGGCACGCTGTCAAAGCGCAGGCTGCCGCCGAAACGCCGCGCCCGTTCGCGCATGCCGCGCACGCCAAAGCCGGGCGCGTGTTCAAAGCGGCTGCGTTCGGCGCCCACGCCATCGTCTTCAACGTCGAGGTGCAAGACCGGTGCCGGCGGGCCGTCGACGTAAAGGCGAATTCGCAGCTGCCGCGCCTGCGCATGCTCGGCCACGTTGTCGAGCAGCTGCTGAAAGATGCGGAACACCGCGATGGACCAGGCCGCGCCCGCCGCGCCGGCCGGCCGGCAAGGGCACGCCAGCGGCAACGTGGAACTGCACGTCCGCCTCGATGCGCAGCATTTCGCTGAACTCCTGCGCCTGCCATTCGAGCGCCGCCCACAGGCCTTGGTGCTCGAGGATGCTGGGGTACAGCGCCGTGCCCAGCCGCCCGACCTCGGCCGCCGCCGCATTGAGCAAACGGCCCATGGCCTGGCATTTGTCGGCAAGCGCAGGCCCTTGCGCCGCCGCCAGCGTGTGCTGCAGCCGCTGCGCCAGCCAGTCAGCCTCGAGCTTCAGCGCCACCAGCGGCGCGCCCAGCTGGCTGTGCAGCACCCGCGCCGTGTGGCGGCGCTCATCCTCCTGCAGCGCTTGCAGATGAGCGGCCAAGGGCAGCACGCCCGCCATGCCGTTGGGCGTTGCGCCAGCCAACGGCCTTGCGGCAGCTTGGCTGGCGTCGTCTTCTGCGCAGCCGTGGCTGAAAAACAGCAGCAAGGCGCCCAACCGTTTACCGCTTTCAGCCACCACCGGTTGCAACACGGCGTCGACCGTCAAAACCACATTATGGAAGCACTGCAAGGGCACTGCTGCGAGAGGGCCAGGGGCGACCGGCGAGTGCGGTATCCAGCAACGGTTGCAAAGCCTGTTGATTGGTGCCCAGGGACTGCAACATCTGCCAGGCAGACGCCGCCCGAACAGGCGGCGAGCTGGTTTGTTGCACTGCTTCGGTGCATTGGCCGGCCCATTTCGCCACGACAGGGTTGACGAACGTGCATTCCCCCTGGGCATCGAACCCGGCGACGCCCACCCCTTGGGTGGTCAATGAACGCTGCAACGCGCGGCCCCAGGCAGGCGTTTGAGGTCCATCGGCAAGAGTCGGTTCAGCACAAGGCGGCGGCGGTGGAACGGGCATGGCGCGAAGGCAGGAGGAGTTCTCCA
>JANXMO010000293.1 GCA_025354615.1 Burkholderiales bacterium
GTTTGCGCCTTGCCCTCGGGCCGAATCCATCGCATTCATTTTGTTCCAAAATATTCAGAGTGGCGTACTGGTGATAACTTCCAGCGTTGAGATGATTGCCACCTGTTCGAAGGGTTGCAGCACCGCCTACCCTGCTTCAAACTCATTTATATGTGAATCCAATGCCGTCACATTGCACCGTTTGATTCGTTCAACCCTTATAACGAAAGTTTTCATATGTTGAAAAAACCACTTTTGCAGGCGCTGGCTTTCGCCGCGCTGTGGGCTGTGGGCAGTGCTGCACACGCTTATTTGACGGTTTACACGACGCAGGCAAGTTTTCTTGCTGCTGTCAACGCGCCAGGCGTCGACAGCTTCGATGACCTTGACTACACCGTGCCGCTGGCATCGCCGCAGGCACGTATGGCTGGTGCCTACAACTACACGCTCAGTGCCGATGTCACAGCCGGTTTTTTTCCCGCGTCGGACGATGGCGTGGACGTGTGGGTTTCACCTACGAATTCAACGGACACCGTGACCTTTGACGGCTTTGCCCCTTCCTTACGAGCCATTGGCGGCTTCTTTTTTGGCTCCGATCTGGCCGGCTTTTCAACCGCTGCGCCAGTGTTGCTTTTGAATGTGACCGATGCCAACAGCACGCTGGCGCAAACGCTGTTGAACCCGGGCACTACCACGTTTGTCGGTTTCGTCTCCGACCGGGCACTGACTTCGTTGAGCGTGGCAACAGGCCCGGTAGCCGGTGCGGGCACACCCGGCGTATGGCCCACGATCAATGACTTGACCTTGGCAGTGGCTGTGCCAGAACCAGGCAGTTACGCGTTGATGTGGGCCGGCCTGGGTGTTCTGGGCGTCGTGATGCGCAAACGCAAGAACGTTTAAAACACATTAACAGTCAGGAAAAAACAAAAAGCCCGGCTCAAGCCGGGCTTTTTCCATAAATTGGTAGGCCGCCCGTGAGTCGAACACGGCACCAACAGATTATGAGTCTGCTGCTCTAACCATCATGAGCTAGCGGCCCGAAGAAACAAAAAAAGCATTGTAGAGACGCCAACCGCGTTTTCATTGGTGCGAAAGCGCATTGCTGACCAGCCGCGAGGTGATGTCGACAATCTGGATCATGCGGTCATAGGCCATGCGCGTTGGGCCGATGACGCCCAGCGTGCCAACAACCTTCCCGTCGACTTCATAGGGCGACGACACTACCGATAGTTCTTCAAAAGGCACAACCAGGCTTTCACCGCCGATATAAATGCGCACGCCTTCGGCGCGGCTGCTGACTTCAAGCAGGCGCATGAGCTGTGTTTTTTGTTCGAACAGATCGAACAGTTTGCGCAATGCGCCCATGTCACTCGAAAAATCCTGCACCGTCAGCAGGTTGCGCTCACCACTGATGACGACCTGCTCCTGGCTGTCGGCCACCGCTTCGCTGCCGGCCTGCACTGCCGCTTGCATCAAAGTCGCGATCTCGCTGCGCAGTGCATCAACCTCGGTCTTCAGCCGCTCGCCCACTTGCTCAAGCGTCAAGCCGGCGTAATGAGCATTCAGGAAGTTGCTGGCTTCAATCAACTGCGCTTGGGTGTAGTCCTGCGCGGTGAAAATGACACGGTTTTGCACGTCGCCATCGGGCGCGACCAGAATGACCAGCACGCGCCGCTTCGACAGGCGCATGAATTCGATGTGGTGAAACACGCTGGCTTTGCGCGGAGCGGTGATCACGCCGACGAAGCTCGACAAGCTCGACAACAATTGCGCCGCGTTGGCGATCACGCGCTGCGGTTGGTCCGCCTGCAGCCGAGTGCCGATGCCATGCGGGTCGTCGAGCGGCAGCGGCTGCGTGGTCAGCATCGTGTCGACGAACAACCGGTAGCCGCGGGCCGTCGGAATGCGCCCGGCGCTGGTGTGGGGGCTGGCGATCAGACCCAAATCTTCGAGGTCGGCCATGACGTTGCGAATCGTCGCTGGCGACAACTCGAGCCCGGAGGCTTTGGACAAGGTGCGCGAGCCGACCGGCTGGCCATCCACGATATAGCGCTCAACCAGCGTTTTGAGCAGTGTCTTGGCGCGGGCATCCATGTTCTCGGATTGTAGGTGGCACGTCTGGGTTGCGTCGCTTGATTGAACATTGCTTCGCATGGGGCACTTTCACCCGAGACCCGTGACGCTATGGTGGTGCATTGCCGCTGTCTACTGCCGCTCGGGCTTAACAACATCATGCCAATCAACAACCTGTCGGTTTTTTCCGGTTATCCGTTGGTCGCCAGCGGTACAACATTCAGTACACCGGTCGGCCTACCAGAATGGCCGGCTTCAGCTGTGTTGCCATCAACAGCCTTGCAGACCATCGGTCAACGGCAGCCGGCCGGGGGCACTGCGTTGCAGCGCCCCCGCGTGCCGCTTCACCGCTTGTCGGGTTCTCAAGCTTTGGTCAACCAGCAGCCTGCCGGCAAAGCGGCTTGGCTGTTCCAGCAATTCAATCAAGCGCATGTGTTGAAACACCCGGGCAGCATTTTGGCCACGCGTGAAAATCTGGGTTTTGAGCCAGAGGACTTGGCCATGCTGGATATTGGAGGTGAGGGACAAAAATCTGAAATTTCAGAAAAAACAGAAAGGGTTTTCAAAACTGGCAGTGCCCACGCTATCAATGTGAATGCCTTGGCCACAGTTTCTTCCTTGCCAATTCACTTGCAGCTGGAGCCTGACGATCCGGTGATTTACAAAACAAAGCCAATGGCAATACCGAATCTGGTGCGCCCCGCGAACGAATGGCCCGATAAAAAATTTCTGGGGAAATTGCTGCCATTTGAAGACGGATTTTCCAATATCACGCTGATGCAGGGTGCACCCGTCTACCCTTATCACGTTCAAGAACTGGCAAGAGTGACAGATAAAAACGGGTGGCTGGTCTTGGAAGTGGACGAAAGTTTCAAGCCCCACGTTGAAGCGCTGGCTCAGCGCCACAACGGGAAAGAATCGAACGCCCTGTGGCAAATGCCGGTTGCACAAGACAATGACCTGCCACGCTTTGTCATTCCCCCTGCCTGGGCACACGATGGTTTGCGTTCTCACTTCGAACACACGGATTCCCATGCGCT
>JANXMO010000344.1 GCA_025354615.1 Burkholderiales bacterium
GCACACAGGCGTTGCGCGACAGTGCTGCCGTGCCGGCGGCAGACAGCAGCCAACCGGCGAACCGCGTGCGCATCTTTCCCAAGTGGAAAGCCGAGGACCGCTTCATTCTTTCCTTTGCCGACGATGACAAGGTCATTCGCCTAGGCGCGGCTGTCCAGGCGATCGATCACGGCGTGCCGGCCTCGAATTGTTTCCACTCCGAGTCGAAGAGAACGGAGGGTGGCACCGGATCTCTCATCAGACCCAATTCCTTGGCCTCGTTGACAGAAGCCCATCGACTCGATTTGCATGCGCACGGAGATTCTGACTATGCTGGCAACATGACGCCCCAGCAATTGGCCGTATGGTTGCACCAGGCCGGCTTGCGTTCGGTGGGTGCATTGAAGGTCAACGCGTGTAACAGCGGAACCGGAAACTATCTTGAGCAATTGAAGAACGAGCTCACTGAGCTTGGCGTCAAGGTTGGCTACCTGTCAGGGCCCCAGGGCGTGGTAGCGCATATGCAGAATCTCTCCAAGCTGGAGACCAAGAAATTTACGGTTGATCCGTCTCGTGCTGCGGCGACTAATGGTTCCAATCAGTTGAAGAGCGCAGTGTTCGCGAAAAAATGGGTGCACACGGGTGGTATTCGCTTTATTCCCGAGCCATTGGCACTCAAGGTCGTGAAGGGCAACACCAACGTTGCGTTTCCCGGCACCCGTTACAGCCTGCATGCGGGTGCGCCCTTGCCGGACGTTGGGACATGAACGCCCTCAAAAGCTTGGGCAAGGAACCCCGTTTGATGGAGGCACGACCGGGCGCTCGCTGTCGGCAGCAACCGATCCCGTTAGAGCTTACCGATCTGCTGCAGGGCCGAGTCTTACCATTGCTGGCAAGTCGATCACTGGCAAAAAATTCATCGAACGCCAAGTGCCTGCCCTTCCCCCAAGATGACGTCCCACGCGGCAGCTCAGCGCACGCAGCGGCATGTGAAACACTCAATTACGACCCTGCGGCTGAACTTGAGTCAGCAACTGGCCGCTTGTCTCGGGCAATGCCCTTGCTGCGGCAAGGTGAACGAAAAGATACTTTTGTGCCACAGTTGAATTAATCAATCGATATCAAAGCGGGCGGTTTGTTTTATCCCGCTGCGGCGACTGCTAGCGAATCACTGTGCAGCAGCAAATCTTCTACACCGTAAAGCCGCGTCAGCTGGGTGAGGGGCGCGGTGATGCCGCGCACACTGAAGCGCCGACCCGAGGCGTGAGCCCCGCGCCGGCATTCCAGCAGCAAAGCCAGCACGGCAGAATCAAAGTGCTGCAAGCCGCCGGCTTCAACGATGACCGTCGCGGCTTGTGGCTCGTTCGCCAAAGCGTGGTTCAACAGAGCCAGCGCGTCGGGTGCGTTTGACAGAGTGACAGAGGGTGGCAGCACCAACATGCGGGAGTTACGCGGTTATCAAGGATGAGTCAACGACTTGTTAAGGCGACGCTGAATAAATTCCCGCGAGGCGGCGCGCCTTGC
>JANXMO010000354.1 GCA_025354615.1 Burkholderiales bacterium
GCACACAGCAAACAAATTCGACTGCCTGGATGGTATTCAAAAACCGGGGTGACGTTCGGCCTTGGGCTTTCATTCCCGATTTGCATTTTCATAGTGCGTCGCAGTAAAGCCCTTCAACTTGCCACTGATGCCACATGATTCGGTACAGAGGCCGTTTTGCGCCCTCACCCACCGGTGGGTTGCATGCGGGCTCGTTGGCAACGGCTTTGGCCAGCTGGCTGGATGCCCGAGCACAGGGTGGGCAGTGGCTATTGCGCATTGAAGACACAGACAGCACAAGATGCTCCGTCGACACAGGTAAATTGATCATCCACCAGCTCCAGGTTCATGGTCTTATCCCTGATGAGCCGCCGCTGTGGCAATCAACCTGCGAGAGTGCATATGCGTGGGCCTTGCAGCGGCTGGTTGATCAAGGTCTTGTCTACCCATGCGGCTGTTCTCGCCAAACGATTGTCCAAGCAGTAACTGGATATTCAGCTTACACCGCTTATCCAGGCATTTGTCGCCGCGGCTTGAATGGGAAGACAGCACGCGCCATCAGAGTCAGAACCGATAGCCCCACTGGTGCGGATCACGTCATCAACTGGACTGACCGCCGCCTTGGGCCACAGCACCAAAACCTGACACGCGAAGTCGGTGATTTCATACTTCGCCGCGCTGACGGAGTATGGGCTTACCAGTTGGCAGTTGTTGTTGATGACGCGGCACAGGGAATTACCCATGTCGTGCGTGGCGCTGACTTGGCTGACAACACAGCGCGTCAAATTCACCTGCAACAGCTGCTCGGTGCACCCACACCGATATACCTGCACACACCACTCGTCTGCGCGGCTGATGGACAAAAATTGTCGAAGCAAACCGGCGCAGCACCGCTGGACTTAACGCAGCCGTTGCGTAATCTGCGGGCGGCTGCAGTTGCAATCGGAATATCCGAAGAATTTGGCAGCGCTGATACGGCAGATGATGTGAGCTCCAATTCGAATACCCGTTTGGCAGCATGGCTGGCGGCGGCATGCAATTCCTGGGCACATGGCGGACATTTGCTGCGCTAGCATGCGCCGCTTATCAACACCAAGAGGAAACGCCATGTTGACTACAGAATCTGGCCTTCAATACCAGGACACCCTCACGGGCAGTGGTGAAACAGCTGTTGCCGGGCAGCATGTCAGTGTGCATTACACCGGATGGCTTTATTCAGACGGCGTCAAAAGCGCAAAATTTGACAGCAGCAAAGACAGGCTCGAGCCATTCCAATTTCAACTCGATGGCGGGCAGGTGATTGGTGGTTGGGACGAAGGCGTTCAAGGCATGAAAGTGGGCGGCACGCGTCTTCTTGTCATCCCACCCCATTTAGGTTATGGCTCACGCGG
>JANXMO010000380.1 GCA_025354615.1 Burkholderiales bacterium
GCAGCGCGCCACGCGCCGCATGGCCGCTTTCGATAAAGGATTCCAGCCGGTAACGCGCGGCCTGCACGTCCATGCTGTGGTCCAGGCCTTGCGACGTGGCATCGGACAGCGACAGGGCCGCTGTCGGCGGCGCTGCGCGGGCCATCGGCAGCACGGCCGGCAGCTGCAGCAACGCCGGCAAGGCCTGAATGCGCGGTACCCGTGCGCCCTCAGTCGCCGCAACGGCCGCAGCGGCAGGCAACGTCGGGGCGGCGGGAGAGGCGCGCGGCATCACGGCTTCTGACGGCAAAAGTGATGGCATTGGCAAGGGTGGCGACGGGGGTGGCGGCAGTTCGGCCGGGCGGCCGTCATCAACGACTTCTTGCAGTGCCGACCCGGTGTCCCAGTTCACCGCCGGCACGGGCGGCGATGCGGGCGCCGGCGGGGTATCGCCCCACTCGGCTCCGGCCGTGGTGGCGGCAGCGGGACGGGGAGGCGTTGCGCCGGCCTCAGCGGTGAAACTGGTGTCAAGGGCGGTGTCTGCGCCTGAAGACGCCTCATTGGTTCGGGGGCCTTTTCCCTGGAAGACGGCGGCCAGGGCACTCTCGATGGCAGTGCGGAGCGTGCGCGGCGCTGGCGTGGCTGGTGTGGCTGGTGTGGCTGGCGCGTGCAATTCTGTGCCGCTGCCTGCGGCTGGCTCACCCTCGCCGGCAGCACCGTTGGCGGCGGCCGCCACCAAGGCCACCGCACTGGCCACGGCCAGGCGGCCGGTCCAGACGCGAGCCTGCGGCGGCAAGGGCCGCCGGGTCGGTCGGGAGCAAAGGCGCGGCAATTTCATAGTCAAAGTATTGAGGCGTAAAAGCGTGCGCAATACGCAAAACAGGCCCATGCTTCCGGTTCAGTTTCCAGTACGAGCGAGTGCCAGGCAACGGAGAAATGCCGTGTAAACGGCATTTCTCCTGGTGGTCGTTGTGTTGCGAAGGCAAGCGGTGGCGTGCAGCACCTGGCTGGGCCAGCTGCCCTGCTGTGCAGCGCCCGCCTCAATTCATGGATGTCGCGGGCACCACGGGAGCCACAGGCGCACGGCCGGCATGGCCTGCCAGCAAGCGGGCTGGCGGCGCGTCGGCGACCAACCGGCCCTGGTCGAGCACGAGCACGCGGTCGCAGATCTGGATCATCTCGGTGGTGTGGGTGGCCACCACCACGCAGCGGCCGGCTTTCAGCCCGGGCAGCGCTTTGAGCAGCGTTTCCTGGGCCTGGCGGTCCAGCCCGAGCGTGGGCTCGTCGAGCAGCAGCACGTCGGTGCTGGCATACAGGCTGCGCGCCAGCGCGAGCATTTGCCGCTGGCCGCCGGACAAGCCGCCGCCGTTGGTGCCGACCTCGGTGTTCAGCCCCAGTTCGCCGCGGTCCAGCGCCGGGCCGAGGCCAGCCTGGCGCAATGCGGCCAATACGCTGGCTGCAACAGCACCGGCTTCAGTTTCGCCGGGAGCGACGATCTGAACCACGCTGCCGCCGAGAAAAGCCGGTTCCTGCGGTTTGTAGGCGACGCCGGCAGCCAGCCAGCGGCGCTGCGCATCGGTGGCAACCACTCGGCCGCCGCAGGCCAGGCGGCCGCTGTCGTGCGACAACTGGCCGCCCAGCAGCCGCAGCAACGTCGTTTTGCCCGCGCCCGAGCCGCCAACCAGCGCCACCAGCTCGCCCGGGCGCAGCTGCAGGGTCAGTTCATTGAGAACGCGGCGCTCCTGCGTGCCGTAGCGGCAGGAAACGGCTTCGAGCCGCAGGCCTTCGGCGGACGCCCCGGCCAGCAGGCCGGCGGCGGCGTCTCCCTGCGGCGCGATACCTGACAGCGCCGGCGCGGCCAGGGCGGCGCTGTCCAGTGGTACGGTGTCGCGCAGCTCGCGCAGCGCGCGCATGAACTCCTTCCAGCGCAGCAGCAGCGGCACCAGCGCACACAGCGAGCCCACCATGCGACCGCCCAGCATGGTGGAAGAAATCAGGCCGCCGGTGCTGATGTCTTGCGATTCGATGCGGTAAACGCCGGCCACCAGCGTCGCCACTGTGGTGACGGCCAGACCGATGGGCATCAGCTGCTGGCCATACTGGTTCCACAGGCGGGCCCTGGCCGCCGCGCGGGCGCCCTCGGCCGAAGGCGGTTTGAAGCCGGCGCTGGCGACTTGCGCGGCCGCCGGCGTCAGCAGGCTTTCGCGCGCCAGCAGCAGGTCGACCAGCCAGGTCAGCTTGCGGCTGTGCGCGCTGTTGGCCACGCGCTGGCGGCGCTGGCTGACGCCTTGAATGACCCATGCCAGGCCCATCAACAACACGGCCATGCCCAGTGGAATGAACACCAGCGGCCCGCCAATCGCTGCCAAGACTGCTACGAACAGAACGATAAAGGGCACGTCAGCCACTGGCAGCAAGAACTGGGCGGACAGCACGTCGCGCGTGTTGCCGATCTCGCGGTAGCGCGCCAGCACCTGGCCCACCGGCAGGGCACACGACACCGGTGCCGCCAGCACGCCGCGCAGCAACCGTTCGTCGAGCTGCATGTCCCAGCGCGCACCGGCGTGTTCCACCACCACCACGCGCGCCAGCCGCAGGCACAGCTCGAACGCGAACACCAGGCCGATTCCCAGGGTCAGCGCCCACAGCGTGTCGTGGATCTCGTTGCCCACCGCCTTGTCGTAGACCATCATCGAAAACAGCGGCAGCGTCAGCACGAAGGCGTTGATGAGCAGGCTGGCGAGCAGCAATTCGGCCAGATGGCGGGCGTTGGCGCGCAGAAACAGCAGCGCGGCGGAAGGGCCAGGAACGGAGCGGACACTCATGCACGCATGGTGGAGCGCTGTGCAGAAAACTGAAAACGCGAAATGACAGGCGCTTGCGGGTCATTTCTGCGGCGGGGCCGCCAGGTTCAGGCCACGCCAGGCCTGTCTGCCTTGGGTGGCGCCGCCGCCGCAACCAGCGCGCGCAGCCAGCGGTGGGCGGGGTCGGCGTGGCGCCGGGCGTGCCACAGCATCTGCACTTCAACCGGCGGTAAATCGAAGGGCAAGGGACGGCGGACCAACTGGTCGCCATAGCCGGTGGCTTCAACGAAATTGTCGGGCAGCACGGTCAGCAGGTCGGTTTGCGCGGCCAGCCGGCCAGCGGCGAAAAACTGGTTCAGCGTCAACACGACGCGGCGCTGGCGGCTCAAGGTGGCCAGCGCTTGGTCGACCAGGCCCCGCGGGCGCCCGGTCAGGCTGACCAGCAGATGCTCAGCTGCACAAAAAGCGTCCAGCGTCAACGGCGCACCGGCCAGCGGGTGGCCTGCGCGCATGACGCAGACGTAAGTGGTGCCGTACAAGCGCGCCCGGCGCAGCGAGGCGGCTTCGCCCTGCGCCGCCAGCCAGGCCAGCGCGTCAGGAAAATGGCCGAGCGCCAGGTCGACCTGGCCTTGCTCGAGCTGCGCCCGCGGGTCGCGAACGGTCAGTGGCAGCACTTCGAGCGTTACACGCGCGCGCTGCTGCACCATGCCGGCCACCACGCCGGGCATCAGCAAGGCGGCCGTTGCATCGGCCATGGTCACGCGGAAATGGGCGGCTTCTTCAGCCGGATGGAATTCGCCCGGCGCAAACGAGTGCTGCAGCAGTGCCAATGCGCTGCGCACCTGAGGCCACAGCGCGTCGGCCTTGGGCGTGGGCTTCATGCCAAAAGCATTGCGCACGAACAAGGTCTCGCCGACCGCGTCATGCAGGCGCTTGACGGCGTGGCTGACGGCCGGCTGCGTCATCGCCAGAGTGGCTGCAGCGCGCGTCAAGCTGCCGTCGGACATCACTGCATCAAACACGCGGAGCAGATTGAGATCGAGCGTACGGAAATTCATGAACAACGTTGTAACGCATGTTCATTCGAAAAATTAATAACAGTGTTGTGAACTATTCATTTGAATGACTATCGGGTAATCCCTTAGTCTTGGCGCACGCGTTGCCGCGAGATTCCACGCGGCCCGTTATTGGCCTACCCGGCCGCGAAAGGATCACACCATGATCGCGCCTACATCACCTCTTCGCCCCCTTGGCTCTTCGACCGATGACCGCCACTTTGGCCGCGCTTGGCAAGGCTTGTATCGCGGACTGCAGACTATTGGTCGGCAGCGGGCCGCCTCACATCTGCAGCGGCTGGCCATCGCTTATGCCGACCCTCAGCCGGCTTTTGCGCAGCAACTGCGCGCCGCAGCCCAGTTTCACCGTGCCGCCTGACAACGCTGTACTTTTTCCGCCGTCCGTTTGAGGAGCACCCTATGCGCACCGTTCAAACCGTCCACCTGCTGACGCCCAGTGCCGCACCGCGTAATCCCCGCGGTGCCCGTCTGGCGTCCGCATTGATCATCTGGGTAGCCAACGCATGGGCTCGCTCCCTCAAGCGGCGGGGAACCCAAGCCCCGCCGCAGGCAGAAGAAGCCGCACCGGCGCGGCGGCTGGTCATGAGCGTCAGTCAGTCCGGCCCCGGGTTTGCAGCTGATCTGCATGCACCCGCTTCGCGCCATGAAGCGTTGACCCATTGACCCACTGTTGCACCGGCGGTGAACGGCTTGTTCTGCCTCTCTTCGAGGCGGGTTGCTGCTGCACAATGCGGACCGCTGGCGCGCCGTGCCTGCAAGCCGCGCCGCATCGCTTATGAGCACTCATTCTGCAGAAGACGTTCGGGCCACCCCGCGCAAGCCCGTCACTCTCCACAGCCTGCAGGCGCTGCACCAGCGCGGCGAGCCGGTGGCGATGCTGACTTGCTATGACGCCGTGTTTGCCCAATTGCTCGATGAAGCCGGCATTGACGCGCTGTTGGTGGGCGACTCGCTGGGCATGTTGCTGCAAGGGCATGCCAGCACCCTGCCGGTCACGTTGGATACGGTGGCTTATCACACCCGCTGCGTGGCGGCAAAGAACCGCACGGCCTGGCTGATTGCCGACCTGCCATTTGGCAGCTACCAGGAAAGCAAGGCGCAGGCCTTGCGCAGCAGCGCGCTGCTGATGCAGGCCGGCGCGAACATGGTCAAGCTCGAAGGCGGTGGCTGGACAGTGGAGGCCGTGCAGGCGCTGACCGAGCGCGGCATGCCGGTTTGCGCCCACCTGGGGTTGACACCGCAAAGCGTGCATGCGCTCGGCGGCTACCGCGTTCAGGGCCGCGAGGCCGCCGCCGCCGATGCCCTGGTGGCCCAGGCCCGAGAACTGGCGCAAGCGGGCGCCACCCTGCTGGTGCTCGAGCTGGTGCCCGCGGCGCTGGCCGAGCGCGTGCAGCGCGAGTTGCCGGGGTTGATCACCATCGGCATTGGCGCCGGCCCGCACACCGCCGGGCAGGTGCTGGTGCTGCATGACATGCTGGGCATCACACGCGGCCGCCTGCCGCGCTTCGTGCACAACTTTCTGGCGGACGGCGGCTCGGTGGAGGCCGCGGTGCGCGAATACATGGCGGCTGTCAAAGAGCGCCGCTTTCCTCCTGCGGAACTGTCTTATTAGTCATTGATCACCAGTCATGCGGCTGATTCATCACATTGCGGAAATACGTCAATACGCGACGCAGGGCGGCCATGTGGCTTTCGTGCCGACCATGGGCAACCTGCACCAGGGCCACCTCGACTTGATACGCCGCGCCCGCACGCTGGCCGAGCGGGTGGTGACCAGCGTGTTCGTCAACCGCCTGCAATTCACCCCGTATGAAGACTTCGACAGCTACCCACGCACGTTGAATGACGATGTCGAGCTGTTGCACGGCGCCGGCTGCGACATCGTGTTCGCACCTGCCGAGTCGGCGCTGTACCCGCAGCCGCAAACCT
The DNA here is from genome assembly GCA_025354615.1 of Burkholderiales bacterium. GTDB lineage: Bacteria > Pseudomonadota > Gammaproteobacteria > Burkholderiales > Burkholderiaceae_C > JANXMO01. The sequence continues at coordinate 5,789 of JANXMO010000380.1, forward strand.
ATGTCGTGCAGCCGCCGGCCGTGCTGGCGGACATCCTCGAAGGTGAATTTCGGCCTGGTTTTTTCGGCGGTGTGTGTACGGTGGTGACCAAGCTGTTCAACTGCGTGCAGCCGACAATCGCCGTGTTCGGCAAAAAAGACTATCAACAGCTGCTGGTGATACGCCAGTTGGTTGAGCAGCTCGCTTTGCCGATACAGATCGAAGCGGTGGACACGGCGCGCGCGCCCGATGGGCTGGCGCTGTCGTCACGCAACGCCTACCTGGGCGCGGCCGAACGGGTGCAGGCGCCGGCACTGGCGCAAGCCCTGCGCACGCTGGCGCAACAGGCCGCCGACAGCGGCAATCCGCTGGCCGTGCAGACCGCGGCGGCGCAAGCGCTGCAAACCCTGCGGCACACCGGCTGGCAGCCTGATTACCTGACCCTGCGGCGGCGCAGTGATCTGTTGCCGCCGCAGCCCGGCGACGGCTCGGTGCCCGGCCAGTGGGTGGTGTTGGGCGCGGCGCGGTTGGGCCGCACGCGCTTGATCGACAACATCGAATGTTGAGTGAGGGGCTTGCCCCACCCTTACCATTGAGGTCATGAACGACCAAACCCAGCTTCCCGCGCTGCCTGACCGTTTGTCGGTCAACGCCAGCAGCCCCCACCACGTGGCCGCGCTGTTCGAGCGTGACATCGGCATTCGCTTCAACGGCAAGGAACGCTTTGATGTCGAGGAGTACTGCATCAGCGAAGGCTGGGTCAAGGTGCCGGCGGGCCGGGCGCTGGACCGCAAAGGCAAGCCGGTGCTGATTACTCTGAAGGGCAAGGTCGAAGCATTTCACCGCTGACGGCCCAACTGCCGCGGCTTAGGCGACGCTGAACAAATCCCCGCGAGGTGGCGCGCCTTGCGGTAGGAGGGGCTGTAAGGCGCAAACCGCAGCCATAGTCAACGCTATGGCGAGGGTTTGCAACGCTGCAGACCACCTACCGCAAGGTGCGCCGGCCGCGAGGGGCTTGTTCAGCGTTGCCCTAATGGCTCAGCCGCACGGCTTCAAAGCGTGGCCGCCAGCGCTGCAAGCTGGTCGGTGGCCGTGCCCCAGCCCGCGTAAAAACCCATTTTTTCGTGTGCAGCGCAGTCCTCGGCATTCCAATGGCGCGCTTGCGCGGTATAGCGTGTCTTGCGGCCGCCTTCGGCTTCTTCGAACGTCAGGATGCCGGTGAAGAACGGCTTGGCTGACGGCACCCAGGCCGACGTGTAGGCATCGGTAAAGACGATGCGCTCGTTTTCCACCAGCTCCAGGTAAATGCCGCGGTTGGGCACTTCGGTGCCATCCGGGCTTTGCATCGTGATGACGGTGGTGCCGCCAGGCCGTGCGTCAATTTCAGCTGCAATCGTTTTCCAAGGCGGCGGCGTGAACCATTGCACGATCAACGCCGGCTCGAGCCAGCAGCGGTACAACTTGTGACGCGGCACATCGATCAGCCGTGTGAAAACGAGTTGATGGTCGATTTCCGTGTCAGCGGCCGTAGTGACCACGGTGTTTGGGTCCATGATGTTCCTTCGTTGAAAGTAACGTTCAGCAATTCAAACCACGGGCACCGGCGCGGCGGGCGCCGGCACAGCGCCCAGCGCTGCCTGCGACCAGCCGTGCAATACCACCGCTGCATCGCCCACACCTGATTTCTTCAAGGCGGAAAACAGGCTGACGCCAACATCAGCCTGCTCGGTCGTCAGCTCGCCCAACGCAGCCTGCGCCTGCACAAGCGCCATGTGTGCTTCGCTGCGGTTGAGCTTGTCAGCCTTGGTCAGCAACACCAGCAGCTTGACGGCGCCATTGCTGACGCGCGGCGCCACAAAAGCCAGCAGCTGGCGGTCCAGGTCGGTGAATCCCAGGCGGGAATCGATCATCAGCACCACGCCACTCAAACTGCGCCGCACTTCCAGGTAGTCCGCCATCACGCGCTGCCAGCGCAGCTTGGCACCCCGCGCCACCGCAGCGTAGCCGTAACCCGGGAGGTCGGCGAACAGCGTGTTGGCGGCGGTTTTCGGGCCCAGCTCGAACAAATTGATGTGCTGCGTGCGACCCGGCGTTTTCGATGCGAACGCCAGCCGCTTTTGCTGCGTCAGGGTGTTGATGGCGGTGGACTTGCCAGCGTTGGAACGGCCGACGAAAGCGATTTCCGGCAACTCGGTTTGCGGCAATTCCGTCAACTGGCTGGCGGTGGTCAAAAACCGGGCGGTGTGCGTCCATCCCAGCGCCGCTTTTTCGTCGGCAACTGCAGCGGCTGTCGATGCAGCGGAAATAAGCTCGGTCATGAGTGCCGCCAAAAACCACCATTGTAAAATCTGTTGGTTTCGCACCAGCCACCGGGCTTTCGTCATGACGTTCAAGCGGTCTTTTGCATTTGTTTTCTCGTGTGGCCTGGCTGCCTTTGCAGTGGCCGGCTCGTCTGCCGCGAGGGCAGCTGAGGCCGCAGCGGCGCCGGCCAGGCCAGATTTAGCGAAAGGCGAGGCCACCTCGGTTGCCGTGTGCGCCGCCTGCCACGCCAACGACGGCTCGCGCGGCAGCCCCGCCAACCCTATTCTGCAAGGCCAGCATCCCGAGTACCTGGTCAAGCAGCTGATCGAATTCAAGGCCGGCAAGCGCGACAACCCCATCATGCGCGGCATGGCCTCCGCGCTGAGCGAAACCGACATGAAGAACGTGGCCGCGTTTTACGCGTCGAAACAGGCCAAGCCCGGTTTCGCCAAAGACAAGGCGCTGGCTGCGCTGGGTGAAAAAATCTACCGGGGCGGCATTGCTGAACGCAATGTGCCGGCCTGCGCCGGTTGCCACAGCCCGAATGGCGCCGGTATTCCATCACAGTACCCGCGCCTGTCAGGCCAGCATGCCGACTACGCTGCTGCACAACTGGTGGCTTTTCGCGGCGGTTTGCGCAAAAACAGCGCCACGATGACGGGCGTGGCCGCCAAACTCAATGACCGTGAAATCAAGGCCGTGGCCGACTACACAGCCGGCTTGCACTGAGCCTAGAAACGGCAGTTGACCGCTCATATCCGCTTGCAAGGTTCCATGCCTGCTCACTTTTCGCCCACGGCCATGCTCACCTCATGGGTGACATCGCTACGCACCTGAGCGGGCTGTGATGCGG
>JANXMO010000416.1 GCA_025354615.1 Burkholderiales bacterium
CCAGCGCCGCGTTGGGCTGCCGTACAGCGGGCTTTTGGCCTGCCTTCGGTTATACCCATCAATTACGCCACGCCCTTGCTCGGGTGTTTTGACCCCGCTGCTGTCGTGCAAGCGCGCAAGCGACTGGCCGCCGCCAAAATCGCCTGGTCCGCCATGGCGGGCGGTGAACCGCAACGCACGGCTGGCATGGTCGAGCCGTTTTCACTGCTGACCGACTCCCTCAAACGCCTGTTGCCAGGCGCCGAAGCGCTGGCTAACGAGCTGCAGCAAGCCGCTGCCGCCGCGTTGCAAAGCCACACCGTGGCGCCCGAACTGGCCATGGAAGTGGCCACCAGCTTGCTGTACCTCGACGCTTGCCTGGAAGACGATCAGCTGGACGACCCCGCGCTGCGCGAGCGCTTGAACCGGCTGGCCGAGCGCCTGGCCAGCGTGCACGCTGGCGAAGATGCCATGCCGCTTGAAGAGTGGATGGAAGCGCTTTACCGCCGTGTTTGTGATCGCCAGACCATGGGCAGCGTCGTCCATGAGCTGCGTGCCTCGCTGAGTGAAGCGGAAAAACACCTCGACCACTTTTTCCGCCACCCGGCCGAGCGCGGTGCGTTGGGCGAGGTGCCGGGCCAACTGGCAGCCATGCGGGGCGTGATGTCGGTGCTGGGCCTGGACCACGCGGGCGCCGCACTGCAGCGCATGCGAAGCGACGTCGACCGCCTGATGACCATGCCCGTTGAAAGCGCGGCCGACAGCGAGCCTGTGCACGCATTGACGAACCGGCTGGCCAACAACCTCGGGGCACTGGGTTTTCTCATCGACATGCTGGGCGTGCAGCCGGCGATGGCGAAAAACCTGTTCGTGTTTGACGCCCAGGCTGGCACGCTGGACCCGGTCATGGGCCGGCGTTCAGCCGTTTCGCCTACCGGCAGCCAACCGACGCCGGCTACAGCGCTGCCTTCAATCGTTGATGCGCCGGCCGTCGTCGCAGCTGCGCCGGCCGTGGCCGCTGCAGCCGCCGATGAGAACCTGCGCAATGTTTTTCTGGAGGAGGCACGCGAGGTTCTCGCCGACGCCCACGCCGCTTGGCAGGCGCTGCCCGGCGCAGCGGACCCGTTGGCAGCATTGACCACCTTGCGGCGCGCTTTTCACACGCTCAAAGGCAGCGCCCGCATGGTCGGGCTGAATGATTTCGGCGAGGCGGCATGGGCTTGTGAGCAGCGCTACAACACGCAGCTGGCACAGCAGTGTGATCCTGCACCGCCACTGCTCGACGCCACCGGCTGGGTGCTCGACCAACTGACCGTCTGGGTCGATGCCATTGCCGCTGAACACGCCCCGGCGTGCAGCGCCGATCAAGTGCGCCAGGCGCTGGCTGCCAGCGAAGACGTGGCAGCAGCCGAGGCGCTCTCGGTCGATGTAAATATAAATGTAGATGTAGATGTCGACAACGGCGTCATCGCGTTTGACGAAATGGCAGGCGAGCCGATACCGCAGGGGCTGGTGGTGATGGAGCTGCCAGCGCTGCCGGATGGAACGGCAACAGCGCAGGCGCCTTGGCCCGACTTTTCAGCATCGAACAAAGCGTTTGATTTCAAGCCGGTGCCAGCGTTGAACGAGAAAGGTTTTACGCCCGGCGAGCAGCCGCTCGCACTCGCACTCGAAAGGGAAATGCCGGCCAGCGACGACGCGGTGGTGGCCGACGATGTCAAGATGATCGGGCCGCTGCGCATCAGCATTGCCCTGTTCAACATCTTCCTCAACGAGGCGGATGAACTGTCGCGGCGGCTGGGAACGGAACTGGCCGAATGGGCTCTGGAACTCGACCGGCCGGTCGGTGACAGCGCCGTGGCGTTGGCGCACTCGTTGGGCGGCAGCTCGGCCACCGTGGGTTACAGCGGCTTGTCGCAATTGGCGCGTGCGCTGGAGCAAGCTCTGGCCAGCTCGCAAGCCGCGGGCAGCGGTACCGTCGAGGAAAGCTGGCTCTTCGTTGCCGCTGCCGAGGAAATCCGCCACTTGCTGCATCAGTTTGCAGCCGGCTTCGTGCGCGAGCCTTCGGCGGCGTTGCTGGCACAGCTGCAAGCCCATGAACGCGCACCGCGGCTGCCGCTTGAAGCGGCAAGCACCGCCGCCTTCGAAGA
>JANXMO010000300.1 GCA_025354615.1 Burkholderiales bacterium
TGCTGCAGCAGCGCGGCCATTTCTTCGAGCGTTCCGGCGGCTGAGAGACCCAACCCGCGCAGCGCGTCGACCGCAGCGATTAACGCCGCGCCGTCGGCCGCGGCGATCGCCTCGACGATGCGCACGGCGTGGCCGCGATCGACGGCGCCGAGCATCTGGCGCACGCCTTCTTCGCCCAGCGCGCCGGCGCCGAACGCGATCGCCTGGTCGGTCAGCGAGAGCGCATCGCGCATCGAGCCGCGCGCCGCGCGCGCGATCAGGCGCAGCGCGCCGGCATCGGCCTCTATGCGCTCTTTCGCGAGCACGTCGGCGAGGTGCGACTGCACCGTCTGCGGTGCCATCGGCCGCAGGTTGAACTGCAGGCAGCGCGACAGCACCGTCGGCGGCACCTTCTGCGGGTCGGTCGTCGCGAGCACGAACTTCAGGTACTCGGGTGGCTCTTCGAGCGTCTACAAGCCGGTCGTCGGCCGCTTCAAGGTCTACATGATCGACGAAGTGCACATGCTGTCGAACACCGCATTCAATGCGATGCTGAAGACGCTGGAAGAGCCGCCGGATTACCTCAAATTCATACTGGCGACGACCGATCCACAAAAAGTTCCGGCCACCGTGTTGTCGCGCTGCCTGCAATTCAACCTGCGGCCAATGGCGCCTGAAACGGTGCAACGGCATCTTGAACAGGTCATGGCGCAGGAATCGATTCCTGCCGAGGCTGGCGCGCTGCGGCTGCTGGCGCGCGCCGCACGCGGCTCGATGCGTGACGCCTTGTCGCTGGCCGATCAGGCGATTGCCTTTGGCGCCGGCACGCTGACCGAGGTCGGCGTACGGCAAATGCTTGGTTCCGTCGACCGTGACCATGCGGTGCGCCTGGTCGAAGCGCTGGCCGCGGCCGACGGCCCGGCGCTGGTGGCCGCGGCCGACCATTTGTGCTCGCTGGGCTTGTCGGCGGCGGCCACGCTGGAAGAGGTCAGCCAGCTGTTCCAGCAAATTGCGCTGGCCCAGGCGGTGCCAGGCGCGCTTGATGAAAATGATTTGGACACGGCAGCAGCGCTGCGGCTTTCGCCGCAACTGGCGGCCGATGAAATACAACTTTTCTACAGCATTGCGCTGCAGGGCCGTGCCGAGTTGACGCTGGCGCCCGACGAGCACAGCGGGCTGGTGATGGTGCTGCTGCGCATGCTGGCGTTCAAGCCGGCAAGCTCAGGCATGACGCTGGATTTGCCGCAGACCAGCCTTCCAACGCAAAAAACAGCTTCAAGCGGTTCGTCATCTGCAGCGACAACAACGGCAACGGCAACGGCGGCTTTGCCAGCGACCGCAACACCGGTGACGCTTGTTCGTCGCCAATCGCCTGCAGCGGCGCAACAAGCGCAGCAGCCACCTGTTGCATCCGCCGCGCGCAGTCAGGTTGACGATGCCGTTCCGCCATGGATTGACGCCGAGCCGCTGAACGACGAAGCCACCTTTTTGTCACGCGCCCGCGGTTCCCCAGCGGAGCCGGCCGTGTTGGATGCGACAGCGACAGCGTCACTTTCTGTGATGGCACAGCCACCAGTTCCTTCTTCTGGCGTCGCACTACCAGGCGACCGCTGGGTAGCCGTCGTGGCCGCGCTGATCGGCGCCGGCCGCATCAGCGCGCTGGTACGCGAGCTGGCGGTGCAGGCCCAGTGCTTGTCGATCGATGAGTCGGTGTCGCCGCCCATATGGCATCTGCGGGTTGAGCGTGAAGTGCTTCGCGCCGGCACACAACGCGACCGGCTGCAGGCTGCGTTGTGTGATTACCTGGGTGGCCCGGTGGTTTTGGAATTGAGCGCCGGTGTGGCTGACGACAGCCCCGCGCTGCGCGACACCGCTGAACGCCAGCGGCGCCAGCGCGAGGCCGAACAAACGATTCAAGACGACCCCCTGGTGCAATCGTTGATGGCGCAGTTCAAAACGGCGCGCATCGTGCCAGGTTCGGTCAAACCCCATTGATCAACACACAAGGAGCAACACGATGATGAAGGGTCAACTCGCCGGGCTGATGAAGCAAGCGCAGGCCATGCAGGACAACTTGAAGAAGGCGCAGGACGAACTCGGCGATATCGAGGTCACAGGCCAGGCAGGCGCCGGGCTGGTCACGGTGACGATGACGTGCAAGCACGAAGTCAAACGCGTCGCCATCGATCCCAGCTTGTTGACAGACGACAAGGACATGCTCGAAGACTTGATTGCGGCAGCTTTCAATGACGGCTTGCGGCGCGCGGAAGCCATCTCCTCCGAAAAGATGGGCCAACTGACCGCCGGCATGCCGTTGCCACCGGGCATGAAGTTTCCATTCTGATGATGCAGCGGCAGCTTTCCATGGCAGCGCCTGGCGCGGCACAGCGCGGTGGCTGACGCACTCGACGGGCTGATTGAAGGCTTGCGGCGCCTGCCCGGGGTGGGCCAAAAATCGGCGCAACGCATGGCTTTTCATCTGCTGCAGCACGATCGGGATGGCGCCACTCGCTTGGCCGTCTCGTTGCAACAAGCGCTGGAACGGGTGCTGCATTGCACACGCTGTCACACCTTCACTGAAAGCCCCGTGTGCG
>JANXMO010000440.1 GCA_025354615.1 Burkholderiales bacterium
CGGACTTCGCGGTAACCCGACAGGCGCGGCAGCGTGTGCCCGTCGACATGGTCCTGCCGTGAAATCGCCTCCGTCAGCAGCGACAACGGGGCACTGAGGCGCTGCGCAATCCAGCGCGTAAATGGGATGCACAGCAGCAGCAGGACAGCGGCGGCCAGCACGATCTGGCGCTGCATCAAGCGGTACTGGGCCATTGCCACATCGCGCGGCTGGCGCGCCACCACTGTCCAGCCAAGGCCGCTGAAGCGGCCGAAGCCGCGCGTGGCAACAGCAACATGGAATTCGTCTGGGTGCGCCGCCGGGTCCCAGCGCTTGCCTTCGAGCGCCGGGTCGCCCAACAGCACGGTGCCGTCACGCGCCAGCACCAGTGCGTCGATGCGGTGGTCGGCCTGCAGCCGGTTCATCAATTCGTATTTGACCTCGCGTGCCCAGGTCCAGCTCAGGTGTGCGCCCAGCACGCCGAGCAGCCGGCCATCGGCCGCATGGACGGGTGCGGCCACGTCGACGAAACGCCACGGCTCGGCGCTGTGCGGCAGCAGCTTGGCCAGCAGCACGGCGGCGTGCACATCGCCCACATAGGGCTGGGCCAGCGCGCCTTTGAACCAGGGGCGGGCCGACACGTCCGCGCCTTCAAGCAGCCGCCCGCCGGCAGCCAGCACGCGGCCTTGCGGGCTGGCCAGGCCGATCCAGGTGAACTGGGGAAAGCTTTTCTGCAGCCCGTCCAGGGCCGCACCCACACGCTCCGGGCCGTGGGCCTCGGTCAGCGGGTCGACCAGCCCGGCCAGCACCTGCACTTGCTCGAAGTAGTGCGCCATGCCGCGGTCGAGGTTGTTGCTGAAACCCTGCGCCAGACCGCTCAAATGGTCCATTGCCGTGCGCTGCGCATGCGCGCGGGCCAAGCGCTCGGTCACCAGCACAAACGCCAGCACAGCGCTGAGCAGCGCCACCAGCACGCTGGCGGTGATCCAGGCGCGCAGCGAGGCGGTGCGGGCGGTGGTGAGAAGGCGCTTGTTCAAGGGTGGCAGTCCTCAAGGCAGAACGCGCACCAAGCCGTGCGCGATGCCGGTATTTTTGAGGTCTGACAGCGGTGCCGATGGAGCAAAATAACCCGGCCTTGCGCGTCTTTTCCCTTCTCTGCTGCTTTTTGCCACAAAACAGCCGGACGGGCCGCCCAGCCACAATGGCGTATCGGGACAACGTTGGCCGCTGCGTTTGCCTCTCTCCCGCTCCCTGTTTCCCTGTTTCCCTGTTGGCCGGTGCTTGCGGCCGCGTCTGCGTTGACTTGCCATGCCGTCTTCCTGTGTCCGCGTGCTGTCGCTCATCCCGCCGATGACGCAGCTCAACACCCCTTACCCGTCAACGGCTTATCTGACGGGCTTTCTGCGTTCCCGCGGCGTGCAGGCGGTGCAGGAAGACCTGGCGCTGGCCTTGGCGTTGCGGCTGTTGTCAGCCGACGGCTTGGCAGCGGTGCACGCCCGCCTGGCGGCGCTGCCCGCGGCCGCGTGGACGCCAGCGCTGGCGGCGTTTGCAGGCCAATACCCGCGCTACGCCGGCACCATCGGGCCGACCATCGCTTTTTTGCAAGGTCGCGATGCCACCCTGGCCCACCGTATCAGCGGCCGCGGCTTCCTGCCTGAAGGGCCGCGCTTTGCGTCGCTCGACGTCTATGAAGACGCCGATGGCGGCGACCCGATGGCCTGGGCCTTCGGCGCCTTGGGCGTGCAGGACCGAGCCCGCCATGTCGCCACGCTGTACTTGAACGACCTGGCCGACGTGGTGCGCGATGCCGCCGACGCGCGTTTCGAGTTCGTGCGCTACGCTGAAAGCTTGGCGCAGAGCCAGCCCACTTTCGAGCCGCTGGCCGCCGCCCTGGCCGCGCCACCCACACTGGTCGACGACCTGTTGCGCGAGCTGACGCTGGCAGCGCTGGCGCGCCACCGGCCAACGCTGGTGCTGCTGTCGGTGCCCTTTCCCGGCGCGATGTACGCGGCCTTGCGCATTGCGCAAACCCTCAAGGCGCACGACCCGGCCATCGTCATCGCGCTGGGCGGCGGCTATGTCAACACCGAGCTGCGCGAGTTGACCGAGCCGCGGCTCTTCGATTATTTCGATTTCGTGACGCTGGACGCTGGCGAGCGGCCGCTGCTGGCGCTGCTCGAACACCTTGAAGGGCGGCGCGCCAAAAGCCGGCTGGTGCGCACCTATGTGCGTGAAGCCGGCGCCGTGCGCTACATCCACTGGGCCGAGCCCGACGTGCCGTTCGCCGACGTTGGCACGCCGACCTGGGACGGCCTGCCGCTGCAGGACTATTTGTCGCTGCTCGACCTGTTGAACCCGATGCACCGGCTCTGGTCCGACGGGCGCTGGAACAAGCTGACCGTGGCGCATGGCTGCTACTGGAAGAAGTGCAGCTTTTGCGATGTCAGCCTCGACTACATCTCGCGCTACGACGCCGCCACGGCGGAAACACTGGTCGACCGCATCGAAGCCATCGTGCGCGAAACTGGGCAAACGGGCTTTCACTTCGTCGACGAAGCCGCGCCGCCCAAGTCGCTGAAGGCGCTGGCCGCCGAGCTGCAGCGGCGCCAGCTCGCCATCAGCTGGTGGGGCAACATCCGCTTCGAAAAATCGTTCACACCCGAGCTCGCGCAGCAGCTGGCCGACAGCGGCTGCATCGCGCTGTCGGGCGGGCTGGAGGTGGCATCTGACCGGTTGCTGGCGCTGATGAAAAAAGGCGTGTCGGTCGACCAGGTGGCGCGGGTGACGCGCGGGTTTGCCGATGCCGGCATCCTGGTGCATGCCTACTTGATGTACGGCTTTCCGACGCAGACGGTGCAGGATACGGTGGACGCGCTTGAGTACGTGCGCCAGCTGTTTGCGGCCGGCTGCATCCAGTCCGGCTTTTTCCACCGTTTTGCCTGCACCGTGCACTCTCCTGTGGGGCGCGACCCGGCGGCCTATGGCGTCACCCTGCAGCCGCTGCCACCCGTGAGCTTTGCAAAGAACGACGTCGGCTTCACCGATCCCACCGGCACCGACCATGACGCGCTGGGCGCCGGCTTGAAAAAAGCCGTCTACAACTACATGCACGGCCTGGGGCTGGACACCGACGTGCGCCGCTGGTTCGACTTTTCCGTGCCCAAGCCGCGCGTGGCGCGCCAACGCATTCAACAGGCGCTGGTACACCAACCCGGCACGACGGCGGCGGCTACAAAAAGCCGAGGTTTTTAACGTTGAAATTTGGCAGGCTGGGCGCCACCACCGCCAGATCGCCGGCCGACACGCCGAACCAGCGGGCCAGCGTGGCCGAGTACTGGTCCACCGATGTGGTCGGCAACAGCACGCCGCCGTTCAAGTACTGCGGCGTGGTGATGTCGGTCGATGGTGCCTGGCCGTAGAACTGGCCGCCGCGCACCGCGCCGCCCACGACGAAATGGTGGCTGCCCCAGCCGTGGTCGGACCCATCGCCGTTGGAAACCAGCGTGCGGCCGAAGTCCGATGCCGTGAACGCCGTCACACTGTTGGCCACGCTGAGTTCAACCGTCGCGTCGTAGAACGCGCCCAGCGCGTCGGACACCTTGGCCATCAGCCCCGGGTGTTTGTCGAGCAGGAAATCATGCGTGTCGAACCCGCCCAGCGTCACCATGAACACCTGGCGCTTGACGCCCAACTGCTCGCGGCAGGCGATCATCCGCGCCACCATCTTCAATTGCGCCGCCAGTGAATTGGCGGGGTCGAAGGTCGTGACCAATGGTGCTGCAGAAGCCAGCGCGGTGCGCAGCGTCTGCTCGTTATGAATGGACTGCGCCACGACGTTGGCGTATTCCCGCTCCATCGTGCCGCCGGCGTCACGCGTGACCAGCG
>JANXMO010000477.1 GCA_025354615.1 Burkholderiales bacterium
CTGACGATGGGGGCCGCATCGACACGAACCCCGGTGGCCGGCAACACTTGCAAGATTCCCTGTTGGAGATGCCGGCCCCGCACCATCAGTTTGACAATCGTTCCACGCAAACCAAATATGGGCTCGATCGACTCGATTGCCGGCGTGCCGGTCATGAGTTGCACGGCGGCCAGCTCCGGATTGGCGAAAAGAATTTCGGTTCCGGTGCTGTCACGTACGACGAGCCTGCGCGGGCCAACCGGTGCATCACTGGCAGTCGTCATCTGCACCGACAGGTCGGTGCCCCCGGCATTGACGGCAACAGCGCTCGTGGTAATGCCTGTGCTCGGAACGACGGCGATTTGCGCGCCGCTCGGAATGCCGACACCGCGCACGGTCACTGTTGGGCTGCTGCCAATGGCCCAGGCGCTGGGCGAGACAGTGGTGAGGACACCGCCGACAGACACACCCACATTGGCATTGGCGACGGTCACCGATCGCGTTTCCTGCACTGCCGGGGTCGGGATAAACACGCCCACCGGTGCGGCGTAGGCCGTGTTGGCGCCACGAAAGTCGGCCGTGATAAACAGCGGCACTGCGACACGTTGCAAGGTAGCCGACTCGGCAATCAGGCTGACGGTGCCCGCGACCTTCGGAACGATCGTGATGCGCGCGCTGGTCTGGCCCGCAGGAATCACGAGCGTTGCAGGGCTGACGCTTGCCCTGCTCGGGTCGGAGATCGACAGACTGACGGTGTTGTCGCGGTAGTCGGCCTTCGAAAGTCGCAGCGTGATGTCTCGCGGCTTGGCATCTGGTGGCAGGGCGATAGGCGTCGGCTCGATCGACATCGTCGGCGGTGTTGGCGCCTGAACGTTTAGTGCAACGGCATTCGAGAGCAGGTACTGGCCTGCCTGCGATCCATCAGGCGTGCGGACCTGCGCCTGCAGCGTCCCGGTGGAAGACTGGCTCGGCAATGTCGCGCGCAGCTGTGTCGTGCTGAGGTAAGTCGTCAGCACGTCAGCCGAATTGAAAAGAACTTCGGAATTGGTCGCAAAGTTGCGCCCGGAAACCGTGATGTCGGTAGCTCCTGCGCCTGTCAGGACCGAAGAGGGCGACAGGCCCGTGATGGCTGGCGTCAGTGCCGTGACCGTAAGCGCATCCGGGACAACGATCTCTCCGGCATCCACCTGCAAACGGAGGTTGGCCGCACCCAGGGGTGCAGAGGCGTCAACGGCAAGCTGTAGAAAGGTTTGAGTGGACGAGCCCGTCGAAAACGGCGTCAGCGACAGGCCGCGCTGATCTGAAGTAGCACGCGAGACGCCCTCCAGACGCGTGCCGCTGAGTGTCAGCGTGACGGTCTGGCCTCGTTCGACGACCGCTGGTGAGATTGCGCTGATCGTTGGTGATGCGCCGACGGAAACCGTCCCACCGGTGACGACATAGGGGATACCGCGCAGCCCCCAGCGCACGGCTCCCAGGATGTCACCTGCTGGCACCGAAATGCCGTTGAGCGTATTGCCGGTGGCCCGGTTTCCAACACCGGTCGGAGAGGCCGTCAGGTCGATTGCAACGGCCGCACCCAGTTGATTGCGGATGTCAACACGGTTCAGAACCGGCGTGCAACCATTGATCACGAGCCCCTTGCCGTGCTCAAAGATGATCTGCTCGAGTCGAGTGTTCACAGTGCCAGCAGTGAAGATCCACTGATTCCAGTCTCCTGGTGCCGCAGCTTGTCCCTGTCGGGTCTTGTCTGATAGCACACGAATCGGATTGGCGGGCAGACCCAGGGCTTGAATCGAACCGGCCTGAACGGTGAGCCCAGCGCCCGGCGCCATGTAAATCAAGACACCGGCATCTATGCTGAGCGTCGCGCCACCTTGCACAACCAGTTGGCCGCTGACAATGTAAGGATTGCCCGCTGTAGACCAGTGTGTGTCAGAAGCAACTGCCCCTGTCGCGACGGTTTGCGCTCGCGATGCCATCGACGTGACGCCGAGCACGGCAAGCACCGTAATGTTGAAAAGCGCCGCTACGGTGAAATGGGCTTGCAATCGCGCAATGAGCGTCAATAGGCGTTTTGCAAATTTGATGGGCATCGTAATGGCGGCAGACAGCAAATTGAATTTGACGAACGGTCCTTCGTGTCCCCTTTTTTATATGCCGTCCTATTTGCCGCTTGAAAAACAGCTCCGGACGGAGGGGTGGACACTTCGTTTTTCGTCCATTGCACAGGCAAGTTTTAGGTGCATGGAGCCTGCCTGCATACCAGGCATGATTGTCTGTCTGATTTCTTTTGCAGGCCCGTACAACTGAAGCAGGTGCTTTTTCTGTAG
>JANXMO010000479.1 GCA_025354615.1 Burkholderiales bacterium
CGCTGGCCGTGCTGCAACAGTTTCTGAGCGTCGCTGAACTCAAGGCTTGGGGTTGGCGCATTCCCTTCGTGATCGGCGCTGCAGCGGCGGTAGTGGCGCTCTTCCTGCGCCGCTCGCTCGAGGAAACCAGCACGCCGACGGCGCGCGCGCGCGCCGATGCAGGCACCATCCGCGGTATCCTCGCTCACCCCCGTGCGCTGCTGACCGTTCTGGGCTACACCGCAGGCGGCTCCCTCGTCTTCTATACCTACACCACGTACATGCAAAAGTACCTGGTCAATACCGCGCACATGAGCGCCAACACGGCCAGCCAGATTATGACGGCCGCGCTGTTCTGCTTCATGCTGCTGCAGCCGGTGTTCGGCAGCATCTCCGACCGTATCGGGCGACGCAACTCAATGATTTGCTTCGGCGTGTTCACCAGTCTCAGCACGGTCGTGTTGATGACGGCGATAGGCCAGGCGACATCGCCGCTGATGGCATTCGCCCTGATCATGATCGCCCTCGTGGGCGCGAGCTTCTACACCTCGATCAGTGGCATCGTCAAAGCCGAGATGTTCCCGGTGCATGTGCGCGCGATGGCGGTGGGCCTTTCGTATGCGGTCGGCAACGCCGCGTTCGGCGGCACCGCCGAGTACGTCGCGCTGTGGTTCAAAGCGGCGGGCAGCGAGTCGACCTTCTTCTGGTACGTGACGGCGATCAGCGTCGTCGCATTGGTGGCATCGCTGTTGATGCCCGACTCGCGCCGGCACGACAACCTCGATCCGAATGTCCAGCCGGCGAAATGAGGTCGACGCGGGGGCGGGGGCGGGGCGACCACTATGGCGGGCAGGCCTTCCCGTCGATTCGGCCACATCTTGATCGTCGATCTGTGGCTAGCGTTGACCGCACTGGCCGGCACCTTGTGCTACCAGTGGCGCTATGCGCGCATCGTCGATGATCAGGTGAGTGACGCCCATCGGCAACTGACGGCGACGGCACGGTATTCATCTCGTTGGAAGATGAAACCGGTGTGGTGCAAGTGATCGTATGGAAGAGCTTGAGAGATCGGCAGCGCGAAGTGATGCTGCAGTCTCGGCTCCTCGCCGTACGGGGAACGTGGCAACGGGAGGGCGACGTTTGTAACTTGGTTGCCGGATGGCTGGAAGATTTGTCGCCGCTTCTTGGCCAGTTGGCGACGACGAGCCGGGATTTTCATTGAATCACGCGCATGATCGAAGCGAATTTCGCGCACTACCTGCCTTGAGCTCAGATTGACGCTGAGAAATTAGATTGCGTTTACAGCAGGCAAAGCGGAGATGCATACCGGTTTCAACGTTACGAAGCACTATCCATTACCTCTTTGTTTTTGAACTTGCAGCTTGCACAGATGTGCTCGTCCCCAAACAACGCATGGGCTCAGCGGCCATGCTTCGCAAAACGAAACGGCAGTTCGTGTATTCAGGTGCAAGTGCCCACGGTGCTCGCCGACCACACCAGGTGGTGCGAGGTGTTGCTGCTGCACATCAACAACAAGGGCTGCACCGCGTCGTCGACGGGCAAGCCGATGCTGTCACTGAAGGTGGTGCGCCGCTATGACATCCCGGTGGACCAGGCTTTTGGCATCGACTTCACATTTCGCAAACTTGAGGCTGGGCCGCGCTCATTTGCCGTGGAGTTGACTGCGGTCACCAGCCCGATGGGCACGAGCGACTACCGCATCTGGTGGAAGCCATTCCCACGAAGGAAGGGCGCGCCTTCGTGCACTTGGGCTATACCTACAAGCAGGGAAGCCTTACAGCGACCGGCATGCGCCTCAATTTCGCGACGTTTGAACGCGACAAGGTAGGTTTTACTGAACTCGGGCGCTCGACAGCCGGTGAACCACAGATTATCGGTGGGGTTCGGGGTCTGGTGGAGCGCAACACCATGCGCTACTTCCTAGCGCTTGAAGCATCTCTTTCAGCCGACAGTCCAACCAAGCGCGCACGCCGCTGGTATGAGCTCACGGAGCAGTACCCACGTCAACTGCACGAGGCAAGTCTTAACGAGTACCTGGCCAGTCGGCCTTCAAGTAGCCGGCGTAGCTCTATGTGCAAGATACCTTCGCAGCGCGCACTGAACCGCCCCCGGGGTTTCACCCCCTTCCTGTTTTGATGCCAGCGGCCGATCAAGCCGCTGACAATAACTGGGTCAACTCAGGCAGCCTTCAAAGCCGCCTGTTTTGCAAGAAGCCGCTGCGCCTGCTGATCGTTCCCACGGGCTTCCTGCGCTGTTTGTGCAGGCGTCTCCGCCGCTTCCTTCTCAGCAGCTAAGGCAACGCTGAATAACCCGACGAATTCAGCCGAGCCTGGAAAGACGAGCCGCATAAAGCGGGTTTGATGATCGAATCTGGCGCAATTCGAGGCGCACTCAGTTCAATTCTGTTGCCACGACCCTTGGCGGGCGCGTTGCAGACGCACTCATGCATTGAGAAACCTGCGCGCGAGGAAAATGTTGGCCAGCCCGAGCGCGACGAATGCGCGCGTCGCGTTCTTGGC
>JANXMO010000482.1 GCA_025354615.1 Burkholderiales bacterium
GGACCACTTCCATCTCGTATTCTTTCCAGCCAATCAAACTCTCTTCGATCAGCAGCTCTTTGGTCGGAGAAAGGTCAAGCCCGCGCTTGCAGATCGTCTCGAATTCTTCAGGGTTGTAGGCGATGCCGCCACCCGTACCACCGAGCGTGAAACTGGGTCGAATGACGATCGGAAAACCTGAATGCGCAGCGGAGTCATGACCCGTTTCCTGCGCAATGCGCCGTTGAACAGCCAATGCCTCGTCCATGGTGTGCGCAATGCCGCTGCGCGCCGAACCCAAGCCAATACCCGTCATTGCGTCTTTGAATTTCAAGCGATCTTCGGCTTTTTCAATCGCCTGTTCGTTGGCACCAATCATTTCAACGCCGTATTTGGCGAGCACCCCGTGGCTGTGCAATTCCAAGGCGCAATTGAGCGCCGTTTGGCCGCCCATGGTTGGCAAGATCGCGTCCGGGCGTTCGCGGGCGATGATTCTCTCGACCACTTGCCAGGTGATCGGTTCGATGTAGGTTGCATCCGCCATGGACGGGTCGGTCATGATCGTAGCCGGGTTGCTGTTGACGAGAACGACTCGGTAGCCCTCTTCCTTCAGGGCTTTGCAAGCTTGGGCGCCGGAGTAGTCGAACTCGCATGCTTGGCCGATGACGATGGGGCCGGCACCGATGATGAGGATGGATCGCAGGTCAGCGCGCTTAGGCATGGGAATTCGTCAGGTGTACTGCTTGAGAAGGGGCGCTGCGCGCTTGCATCAACGCTGTGAAGCGGTCGAAGAGATAACCGATGTCTTGTGGCCCGGGCGACGCTTCAGGGTGGCCTTGAAAACAAAACGCAGGCCGGTCAGTGCGGGCAAAACCTTGCAGCGTGCCGTCAAACAATGAACGGTGTGTGGGCCGTACGTTTTTTGGCAGGCTGTCTTCGTCGACAGCAAAACCGTGGTTCTGACTGGTGATGCAAACGCGCCCGCTGTCCAAATCTTTCACCGGGTGGTTAGCGCCGTGGTGGCCGAATTTCATTTTGAACGTCTTGGCGCCTGATGCCAACGCCATGATTTGATGGCCCAGGCAGATACCAAAGGTCGGCAGGCCGGCTTCAATGAGCTCGCGCGCCGCGCGCACGGCGTAATCACATGGCTGTGGGTCGCCCGGCCCGTTGCTCAGAAAAATACCGTCAGGCTGGTGTTGCAGTGCCTGGGCTGCGGTAGTCTGGGCCGGCACCACGGTCACCCGGCAACCACGATTGGCGAGCATGCGCAATATGTTGTGCTTGATGCCGAAGTCATATGCCACGACGTGAAGCGAAGGACTTTCGCAGCGCCCGTAACCGCGGCCAAGAACCCACTCCGTTTCGCTCCATTTGAAGGTCTCGGCTGTACTGACCACGCGAGCCAGATCGAGCCCCGCCATGGCCGGCGCGGAACGGGCGTGCGCCAGCGCAACTTCGATGTGTCGGGGTGTCAAAGGTGACCCATCAGGAACGGTCAAGATACAGCCGTTTTGCGCGCCGGTGGTGCGCAGCAAACGGGTCAAACGCCGGGTATCGACATTTGCAATGGCTAAAGTGCCTTCCCGCTGCAAATACTGCCCAAGCGTGGTCGTCATGCGAAAGTTGGAGGCCTGAACAGGCAAATCCTTGATGACAAGGCCCGCGGCATGGATTTTTGAAGCCTCGGTGTCTTCGTTGTTGACACCGTAATTGCCAATGTGAGGGTAAGTCAAGGTGACGATTTGCCGGCAATAGCTGGGGTCCGTCAAAATTTCTTGATAGCCCGTTTGCGATGTGTTGAACACCACTTCACCCACCGAGTGGCCGGTGGCGCCGATGGAAACACCCTCAAAAACAGCACCGTCGGCCAGAACAAGAACTGCGCGCGGCAAATGCGCATTCGACTTTAAAGGGAAAACAGGGGGCAGCACGGGGCATCTCCGATGGTGCGCCCAGCTCAGCTCGCCGTCCCCACCCTCATCAGCACAAAGATGGACGAGCGATCGAGGAATCTGGTGTGAAAACTGCGTAGGTTTTGCTGGGGCAGCGGCTTAAGGGTAAACCGATTGAGTATAACGGAGCCCTCGTTGCTCACGACGCAGCAACGGCGGTAGCTTCACGCTTCCAGGGCTTCAATTCCCGCCATTGCAACCTGCGCGTCTTCGCTGCTTTTCACACCACTGACGCCGACCGCTCCGATGCAATGCCCATCAACCATCACGGGAACACCACCTTCAAGCAGCCCGTCAACACCCGCCGCGGTGACAAAAGCTGTACGTCCGCCGTTGATCATTTCCTCGTAAAAGCGCGTTTCCTTGCGTCCCAGTGCAGAGGTACGTGCTTTTGCCACTGCCAGCTGCGCCGAAACCGGCGCGGCACCATCCAGCCGTGACAACCACAGTAAATGGCCACCATCATCCACCACAGCCACTGTTACAGCCCAGCCATT
>JANXMO010000516.1 GCA_025354615.1 Burkholderiales bacterium
CCCTGATGGGCGACGACGCCTACGGCATCAACCGCGCCACCATCGTTCGCATGGTTCGTGAAGTGCAGGAAGTCACGCAACTGGGGTGTGAAGTGGCGGTGGTGATCGGTGGCGGCAACATCTTTCGCGGCGTGGCCGGCGGCGCCGTGGGCATGGACCGCGCCACCGCCGACTACATGGGCATGCTGGCCACGGTCATGAACTCGCTGGCGCTGGCCGACACCATGCGCCAGGAAGGTATCGTGGCGCGTGTCATGTCCGCCATCGCGATCGAGCAGGTGGTTGAGCCCTATGTGCGGCCCAAAGCGCTGCAGTACCTGGAAGAAGGCAAGGTGGTGATTTTTGCCGCAGGTACCGGCAACCCGTTTTTCACCACCGACACCGCCGCGGCGCTGCGCGGTGCGGAAATTGGCGCCGAAGTCGTTCTTAAAGCCACCAAGGTGGACGGCGTTTACAGCGCTGACCCCAAGAAAGATCCCACCGCCACCCGCTACGCGAAGATCAGTTTCGACGAAGCCATCATCCAGAACCTGCAGGTGCTCGATGCCACGGCGTTTGCACTGTGCCGTGACCAGAAGCTGCCCATCAAGGTCTTCAGCATCTTCAAACCCGGCGCGCTGCGGCGCGTGGTGATGGGCGAAGACGAAGGCACGCTGGTGCATGTTTGATTGATTGACAACCCCGCAGCCAAGACGAGCTTTATGCCATGAGCACTGCTGACATCAAAAAAACGGCCGAAGCCAAAATGGCCCGTTCGCTCGAGACGTTCAAGGCGGAGTTGCAGAAAATCCGCACCGGCCGCGCCCATCCCGGCATCCTGGACCAGGTGCAGATCGACTACTACGGCTCGATGGTGCCGATCAGCCAGGTCGCCAACGTGACGCTTCTCGACGCCCGCACGATCAACGTGCAGGCTTGGGAAAAAGGCATGGCACCGAAGATTGAACGTGCCATCCGCGAAAGTGATTTGGGGCTGAACCCCTCGTCTCAGGGCGATGTGCTGCGCGTGCCGATGCCCGCTTTGACCGAAGAGCGCCGCCGCGACCTGACCAAGGTCGTGCGCCATGCCGGTGAAGACGCCAAAGTGGCTGTCCGCAACCTGCGCCGTGATGCCAATGACCACGCCAAGAAATTGACCAAGGACAAGCTGATCGGCGAAGACGAAGAGCGCCGCTCTCTCGACGACATGCAAAAGCTGACCGACCGCACGATTGCCGAAATCGACCGGCTGACGGCGGCCAAGGAAGCGGAAATCATGGCGGTTTGACCGTCGTCGCTTTCAGGCGGTTTGTGCCGCACGTTCACGCCATCTCTTTTCATTTTTTCAGTCTTGCCCACTTCTTACCTCATTCCCTGCCACGTGGCCATCGTGATGGACGGCAACGGCCGCTGGGCACGCAAGCGGTTCATGCCGCGTTTTTTCGGCCACAAGCACGGGGTGGAAACCTTGGTGCGTACCGTGCTGGCCTGTGCCGACCGCGGCATTCAATACCTGACGGTGTTTGCTTTTTCATCGGAAAACTGGCGGCGCCCGCAAGACGAGGTCTCCGGCCTGATGAATTTGGTGTTGATGGCCGTGTCGAAATACCTGGGCCGGCTGGAAACCCAAGGCGTGCGCATTCACATCGTCGGCGACCGTTCACAGGTTTCGCAGCGCGTGCGCGAAGCCTGGCATGAAGCCGAGTCCAGCACGCAGCACAACACGCGCATCCACTTGTCAGTGGCCTTCAACTATGGCGGCCGCTGGGATGTGGTGCAGGCCTGCCAGCAAGCCATGCGCGCCGGCATCGAAGCCGACCAGCTCGACGAAGCCGCGCTCAATCGCTACATGGCGATGAGCCACGTGCCCGACCCCGATTTGTTCATCCGCACCGGTGGCGAAGAACGCGTCAGCAATTTTTTGCTCTGGCAAATCGCCTACAGCGAGTTGTATTTTTCCGATTGCCTCTGGCCTGAATTCGACGACGCGCAACTCGATGCGGCACTGGCCGCATACGCCTCGCGCGAGCGGCGTTACGGTGCCCTCAAACAAGAAGAACCGCCCGCTGCGCTGCTGCCGCAGGTGGGCAGCTGAGGCGGCGATGCTGCGGCAGCGCGTCCTTACGGCGCTGGCTTTGCTGGCCGTCTTGCTGCCAGCGCTGTTGAGCAAGCAGCACAGCACACCTTTTGCCACGGTCACGCTGCTGCTGATCGTTGCCGCTGGCTGGGAATGGGCACGCCTGAACGGCTGGCCGGGCACAGCAGCCATCGTATTTGCGGCCTTGCTGGCCGCCACAGGCGGTCTTGCCATCGGCACGGGCGCCAGTGCCAGCGCGGCGCTGCCCGTTCTGTGGTGGAGCGCCACCGCCGCGTGGGTGGCGGGCAGTACGGCGGCGCTCTGGAAGGGGCCGCAGGGGTGGGCTGCGTTGCTGCGGGCATTGCGTTGCGGCGGTGGTTGGCTGGCCCTGGCGGTCGCCTGGCTGGCCTTGGTGCAAGCCCGCGGCATCGGCATCAATTTCATCCTGTCGGTTTTCTGCCTGGTGTGGATGGCCGACATGGCGGCTTATTTTGGTGGCCGGGCGTTTGGCCGCCGTAAGCTGGCGCCGTCCATCAGCCCCGGCAAGAGCTGGGAAGGCGTGGCCAGCGGGCTGCTGGGCGTGATGGTGCTGGCGGCTGCGTGGACAGTGTTCGACTGCCATGTGGACATTGATTCGCTGAGCCTGTACAGCCGGCTCAAAGGTGCTTTCCCTGTGCCTGTAGTGGTGCTGTGGCTTCTGGCGCTGGGCGCCATGAGCGTGGTGGGCGACCTGTTCGAATCGCTGGTCAAGCGCGCGGCTGGCGTCAAGGACAGCAGCGCCTTGCTGCCGGGCCACGGCGGTGTGCTGGACCGCATTGATGCGCTGCTGCCGGTTTTTCCCTTCGCGATGGCATTGAATTCCTTGTGCTGATGGCGGCAGATCTTTCCGTCGCCTGCAACCGGCTTCCCACATGACCGACCCTGCATCGCCCCACCGTCTTTGCATCCTCGGCTCGACCGGTTCGATCGGCTGCAGCACGCTCGACGTGGTGTCACGGCATCCGCAGCGGTTCGAGGTGTTTGCGTTGACCGCGCATAGCCGCGTTGATGAGTTGTTCGAGCAATGCCTTCTATGGCAGCCACGTTTTGCGGCGCTGCCCGAAGCGGCGCCGGCCCAGGCGTTGCAGGCGCGTCTGCGGGCCGCGGGTTGCAGCACGGCGGTGCTCTCCGGTCCGGGTGCCCTGTGCGAACTGGCGGCGGCGCCGGAAGTTGACAGCGTCATGGCGGCCATCGTTGGTGCTGCCGGCTTGCCGGCCTGCATGGCAGCAGCACGCGCGGGCAAGCGGCTGCTGCTGGCCAACAAAGAGGCGCTGGTCGTGGGCGGCGCGCTCTTCATGGCGGCGGTTCGTGAAGGCGGTGCCACGCTGCTGCCGATCGACAGCGAGCACTCGGCCATTTTCCAGTGCCTGCCCGCGCAGCGCAGCCTGTGGGCCGGCCACATCGATCACATCGTGCTGACCGCGTCCGGGGGGCCGTTCCGCACCCGTGACCCGGCCACGTTGGCGACCGTGACGCCGGCTGAAGCCGTGGCGCACCCCAATTGGGCCATGGGCCGCAAAATTTCGGTCGACTCGGCCACCATGATGAACAAGGCGCTGGAGGTGATCGAAGCGCGCTGGCTGTTCGACCTGGCGCCGGCACAGATTCGCGTGCTGATCCACCCGCAAAGCATCATCCACTCGATGGTGGTGTGCCGCGACCATTCGGTGCTGGCGCAAATGGGCACGCCTGACATGCGCGTGCCCATCGCTTACGGACTGGCGTTTCCGCAGCGCATGGCGTCGGGCGCCGCTGCCATCGACTTTTCAACCGTCGCCGCCCTCACCTTCGAGCCGGCCGATGCGCAACGCTTCCCGGGCCTGCAACTGGCGTGGGACACGCTGCACGGCGCGCCCGGCAGCACCGCCGTGCTCAACGCTGCCAACGAAGTGGCGGTGGCGGCGTTCCTGGACGGCGGCCTGCGTTTCGACCAGATCCACGCCGTCAATGCCGGCACGCTGTCGGGCATCGCCATCACGGCAAACGAAGCCGCATCGGTCGACGCCTTGATGGCGCTCGATGGGCGGGCCCGGGCGCAGGCGCAACAACTCGTCAAAGGCTTGTCATCATGATCACCACGGTATTGGCCTTTGCCCTGACGCTGGGCGTCTTGATCATTGTTCACGAATACGGGCATTACCGCGTGGCTCGCGCTTGCGGCGTCCAGGTGCTGCGCTTTTCGATCGGTTTCGGCCGCGTGCTGTGGCGCCACCAGGCCGGGCCGGGGCAGACGGAATTCGTGCTGGCAGCGCTGCCTTTTGGCGGTTACGTGAAGATGCTCGATGAACGCGAAGGCCCGGTGCCACCGGCTGATCTGGCCCGCGCTTTCAACCGCCAGCCGTTGCACAAGCGGGCTGCCATCGTGCTGGCCGGGCCGTTGGCCAACCTGCTGCTGGCCGTGCTGCTGTACAGCGGTGCCCATTGGATCGGCATGGATGAGCCTCAGGCCCGCCTGGCCACACCACCCGCCGGCAGCCTGGCCGAAAAAGCCGGCTTGCGCGCTGGCGACTGGGTGCACGCCGTCTCGATCGACGGCAACGAGTGGACCGAATCGCGTTCATTGCCTGACCTGCAATGGCAGGCCACCCAGGCTTTTTTGCACGCCACGCCGCTGCACCTGCGTGTCAGCGATGCGCGAGGCCACGGCGAACGCAATGTCGTGCTGGTACTCGACACCCTGGCACCCAGTGAAGTCGATGCCCAGTTGATGCGCCAGATCGGCATGGCCGCGCCGTTCAGCGAGCCGGTGTTGGGCGAGGTCAAGCTTGGCGGCAGCGCGGCGCGTGCCGGCCTGCGCCCGGGCGACCGCGTGCTGCGCATCGACGAGCGCCCGGTGCAAGACGCCGTTCAACTGCGGGAATGGATTCGCAGCAGCGTGGCTGACAGCGGCGGCGCCGGCCAACCGATGGTTTGGCGCATTGAACGCGCCGGTTCGGTGCGAGATGTTGACGTCACACCGGCCGTTGTGCTCGACGGCGGTAAACACGTGGGCCGCATCGAAGCTTTCGTGGGCGCCCCAGCCGAGCGCCTGCGCGTGCGTTACGGTGCGGTTGAAGGCTTCACCCGGGCCGTGTCACGCACCTGGGAAATGTCGGCGCTGACTTTGCAGACCTTTGGCAAAATGATCACCGGCCAGGCCTCGCTGAAAAACCTGTCCGGGCCATTGACGATTGCCGATTACGCAGGCCAGTCGGTGCGTGTCGGCTTGGCGTATTACCTCGGTTTTTTGGCGGTGGTCAGCATCAGCCTGGGCATCCTGAACCTGCTGCCCTTGCCGCTGCTGGATGGCGGGCACCTGATGTATTATCTTTTTGAAGCAGTGACCAGGCGCCCCGTTTCCGAGCTCTGGCTCGGGCGCCTGCAGCGCGGCGGCGTGCTCGTCATGCTGATGCTGATGTCGCTTGCTCTCTACAACGACTTGGCCCGTTTGTTCGGCCAGTACTGATTCCCTTGCATGCGCCTTCCTTCCGGTTTGCTTCGGCGGCTTTGCCCGCTCTCTGTGTGTCCCTCTTGGTTGCCGCTGGCGATGGCCGCCGCCATGGCCAGCACCAGCGCCTGGGCGGTCGACCCGTTCACGTTGAAAGACATCCGCGTCGAAGGGCTGCAGCGCACCGACGCCGGCACCGTCTTCGCCTCGCTGCCGTTTCGCATTGGCGACACCTATAACGACGAGAAAGGCGCCACCGCACTGCGCGCGCTCTTTGCCACCGGCTTGTTCAAAGACGTGCGCATCGAGATTGATCAGGGCGTCGTCGTGGTGCTGGTTGAAGAGCGTTCGGTCATTGCGACGATCGACTTCGTCGGCCTGAAGGAGTTCGACAAGGACACGCTGACGAAGTCACTGAAGGACTTCGGCATCGGCGAAGGCCAGCCGTTCGACAAGGCGTTGGCCGACCGGGCCGAGCAGGAGCTGAAGCGGCAGTACCTCAGCCGCAGTCTCTATGGCGCTGAAGTGGTGACGACCGTGACGCCGCAGGAACGCAACCGCGTCAACGTCACCTTCACGGTGGCCGAGGGAACGGCAGCTCGCATCCGCGAGATTCGCGTCGTGGGCAACAAGGTTTTTTCTGAAAGCACCCTCAAAGGCCTGTTCGACCTCAACGATGGCGGCTGGCTCAACTGGTACACCAAGGCCGATCAGTACTCGCGCACCAAGCTCAACGCCGACCTGGAGTCGCTGCGCGCTTACTACCTGAACCGTGGTTATCTCGAATTCAACGTCGAGTCGACCCAGGTCGCCATTTCGCCGGACAAACAAGACATCACAGTCACCGTCAACGTCAAGGAAGGCCAGCGTTACACGGTCACGGCCGTCAAGCTGGAAGGCGACTACCTTGGCAAGGATGAAGATTTCAAAACCTTGGTCACGATCCGCCCGGGCGAGCCGTACCGGGCCGAAGCCGTGGCCGAAACCATCAAAGCCTTTGTCGACCGCTTCGGCAGCTTCGGCTACGCATTCGCCAAAATCGATTCGCGCCCGGAAATCGACCGCAGCAACGGCCGCGTCGTGCTGACGCTGGTGGCCGAACCGCAGCGCCGCGTCTACGTGCGGCGCATCAGTGTGGCCGGCAACAGCCGCACGCGTGACGAAGTCATCCGGCGTGAGTTCCGCCAGTTCGAATCGTCCTGGTACGACGGGCGCAAGATCAAACTGTCGCGCGACCGGGTCGACCGTCTGGGTTACTTCAGTGAAGTCAACGTTGAAACCAATGAAGTGCCGGGTACCCAGGACCAGGTCGATCTGGTCATCACCATCAAGGAAAAACCGACCGGCAACCTGCTGCTGGGCGCGGGCTTTTCCAGTGCCGACAAGTTGTCACTGACGGTGTCGATCAAACAGGACAACGTCTTTGGCTCGGGCAATTACCTGGGCATAGAAGTCAACACCAGCAAGTCCAGCCGCACGCTGGTGTTGAGCAGCGTGGACCCGTATTTCACGATCGACGGCATTTCACGCGCGTTCGACCTTTACTACCGCACCGTGCGCCCGCTCAACAGCCAGGGCG
This sequence comes from Burkholderiales bacterium, assembly GCA_025354615.1. Taxonomy (GTDB): domain Bacteria; phylum Pseudomonadota; class Gammaproteobacteria; order Burkholderiales; family Burkholderiaceae_C; genus JANXMO01. The sequence goes on from JANXMO010000516.1 coordinate 7,102, forward strand.
AGGAATACGAAATCATCACGCCCGGTGCTTCACTGCGCTTTGGCGTGCCGTTCAGCGAGTTTGATACGGTGTTTTTTGGCGCTGGCGTCGAGCAGACTGAAATTCGTGGCACCACGGCCATTCCGCAAAACTACTACAACTACCGCCGTCAATTCGGTGCCAAGAGCAATTCCCTGCCGCTGACGCTCGGCTGGACGCGTGACGGCCGCGACAGCGCGCTGGTGCCAACCGACGGCCGTTACCAGCGGATAAACCTCGATTGGGGCGTGGCCGGTGACACCCGTTACCTGCGCGCCAACGGGCAGTTCCAGCAGTATTTTCCGTTGTCCAAACGGTTTACGCTGGCGCTCAATGCCGAAGTCGGTTGGGGCAAGGGTCTGTTGGGCAAGCCGTATCCGGTGTTCAAGAACTTTTATGGTGGCGGATTGGGCACCGTGCGCGGTTTCGACCAGGGCTCGCTCGGCCCGGTTGACGTGATTGGCGCCTACATTGGCGGCAACCGGCGCATCAACCTCAACAGCGAGCTCTACCTTCCCGTGCCCGGCTCTGGCAACGACCGCACATTGCGGCTGTTCACCTATCTGGATGCGGGCAATGTCTGGGGTGAAGACGAAAAACTCACGGCTGACAGCCTGCGCGCGTCGGCCGGCTTGGGTTTGAGCTGGGTCTCACCCGTGGGCCCGCTCAAACTGAGCTATGGCGCCCCGGTGCGCAAAAAACCAACGGATAGAATTCAACGACTGCAATTTCAGATCGGGACCGCGTTCTAATGAAAAGTTTGTCTGTACGTCTGCTGGCTGCGGCCGCACTGGTGTGTTGCATGACAGCGGCACACAGCCAGGAACTGAAAATAGGCTATGTCAACAGCGACCGCGTGTTGCGTGACGCCACCCCCGCCAAAGCCGCTCAAAGCAAGCTCGAAGCCGAGTTCTCTAAGCGCGAGAAAGACATGGGCGACATTGCCAACCGGTTGAAAACCGCGAGCGACAAACTCGAGAAAGACGCACCCACGCTGGCCGAATCGGAACGCAGCCGCCGCCAGCGGGATTTGGTCGAGCAGGACCGTGAATTCCAGCGCAAGCGCCGCGAATTTCAAGAAGACTTGAATCAGCGCAAGAACGAAGAGCTGTCGGGTGTCGTGGAGCGCGCCAACAAAGTCATCAAGCAAATTTTCGAAACCGAAAAGTACGACTTGATCATTCAGGAAGCAGTGTTTGCCGGCCCGCGCGTCGACATCACCGACAAGGTGATCAAGGCCCTCAACGCCCAGGGTGGCAAGTAACGCCGACAACGCCCCGCTCCACCCGGGGCAGCAAGCCGGGTCTGCGGCCAGCTTTGCACTCGGCGATATTGCGGCCGGTATCGGCGGCACGTTGTGGGGCAACCCGGCTCTGCGCATCAGCCGCATTGGCCCGTTGAAACAGGCCGATGCGTCAACACTGACGTTTTTGTCGAACCCGCGTTACCTGCCGCAGTTGGCTGAGACGCGCGCGGCCTGTGTGATCGTGGCCCCCGCATGGCTGGAAGCGGCCCGCGCCCGCGGTGCCGCCATCGCCGCCGACGACCCTTATCTGTGCTTTGCCCGGCTGACGCAGTGGTGGGTTCAACACATGCGCCGCAAGGTGCCGGCGGTGATTCACCCGAGTGCTGTGGTCGACCCCACAGCACAGGTGGGTGAGGGCGTGTCGATTGGCGCCCTGGCCGTGGTGGAAGCGGGCGCAGTGCTGAGCACTGGCTGCAGCATTGGCGCGCATGGCTACATCGGCGCTCACGCACAGGTCGGCGCCGGCACCCAATTGGCGGCGCGGGTGACGTTGGGTGAGCGCTGCCAGATCGGGGCGCGCGGCATCGTCCACAGCGGTGCGGTGATCGGCGCCGACGGCTTCGGCTTTGCGCCGCGCCACATCGATGGCCAAAGGCAAGGCTGGGAAAAAATCGAACAATTGGGCACGGTGCGCATTGGAAACGACGTCGAAATTGGTGCCAACACCTGCATCGATCGCGGCGCGCTTGATGACACCGTGATCGAAGACGGCGTCAAGATCGACAACCTGGTGCAAATCGCTCACAACGTGCGCGTTGGCGCGCACACGGCGATTGCAGGGTGTACGGGTGTGGCCGGCAGTGCGGTGATCAGCCCGCACTGCACCGTGGGCGGCGCCGGCATCGTGCTGGGCCATCTGACGCTCGGCGAGCGGGTCAACATCTCGGCGGCGTCGGTCGTCATGCGTTCGATTCACCAAGCTGGCACTTACAGCGGCATCTTTCCCATCGACGACAATAAGTCCTGGGAAAAAAACGCCGCCACCCTGCGCCAGTTGCACGGCCTGCGAGACCGGTTGCGGGCACTTGAACGCACCGCTGCTGTCAACACGGCTCCCTTCGCACCCCAACCCACGCCTGACGATGGACATTCACCAGATCCTGCAGAAACTGCCGCACCGTTACCCCTTTCTGCTGGTTGACCGGGTGCTGGAAATTGAGCACGGCAAGCGAATCGTTGCGTTGAAAAACGTCTCGATCAACGAGCCCTATTTCGTTGGCCATTTTCCGCAACGCCCGGTCATGCCCGGCGTGCTGATGATCGAAGCGCTGGCCCAGGCCGCGGCCTTGTTGTCATTCGATGCCATGGGCGCATCGCCTGACGACAAGACGATCTACTACTTTGCTGGCATTGACGCGGCACGTTTCAAACGCCCCGTCGAACCGGGCGACCAGCTGATGCTGCACGTGACGCTGGAGCGCATGCGTGCCGGCCTCTTCAAGTACAAGGGCCGCGGCATGGTGGGCGGCGAGCTGGCCGTGGAAGCCGAGCTGATGTGCACGATGCGCTCTTTCGCCTGAAGCGCTCCAGGCAACTGTGGCCATGGCCTCTGCTTCCATTCACCCCACGGCGCTGGTCGACCCGGCCTGTGAGCTGGGCACCGGCGTCACGATCGGCGCCTATACGCTGATCGGGCCGCATGTGCGGGTGGGTGATGACACATCGATCGGCGCGCACTGCGTGATCGAAGGCCGCACCACCATTGGTCGAGACAACCACATTTTCCAGTTCTGTTCGCTGGGCGCTGCGCCACAAGACAAAAAATATGCCGGCGAACCCACCGCACTGGACATTGGTGACGGCAACACCATCCGCGAGTTCTGCACCTTCAATTTGGGCACCTTGCAAGACAGCGGCGTGACCCGCGTCGGCGACCACAATTGGATCATGGCCTACGTGCACCTTGCGCACGACGTGCAACTGGGCAGCCACACCGTGCTGGCCAACAACGCCACCCTGGCCGGCCATGTCCACGTGGGCGACCACACCATCATCGGCGGCCTGACTGGCGTGCACCAGTTCGTACAGATTGGCGCTTTTGTCTTCGTCGGCTTTGCCAGCGCGGTGACGCAGGACGTGCCGCCCTTCCTGCTGGTCGACGGCAACCCGCTGGCGGTGCGCGGGCCGCACCTTGAAGGCCCGCGCCGCCACGGTTTTTCGGCCGAACGGCTGGCCGCGCTCAAACAAATGCACCGCGAGCTGTACCGATCGGGCAAAACGCTGGCCAATGCCACCGCCGCCATTGCAGCGCTCGGTGAAGCCGCCACCGAGCCGGGCGTGCGAACCGACGTGGCAGCCATGACCGATTTTCTCGCCGCCTCGCGGCGTGGCATTGCCCGCTGACAACACCCTTGGCCTTGCATGATCGATGAGTAACGGCGACAGTGACGGCGACAAATCCTTGCAACTGGCCCTGGTGGCCGGCGAAACCTCGGGCGACTTGCTGGGCGGCCTGCTGCTTGGCGGCTTGAAAGCCCGCTGGCCCGCGCTGCAGGCCAGCGGCATCGGCGGCCCGCGCATGCTCGGCCACGGCTTCAACGCCGAATGGAAGAGTGACCAGCTGGCGGTGCGTGGCTATGTCGAAGTGCTGGCGCATTACCGCAGGATTGCCGCCATTCGCCGTGCCCTGGCTCAGCGCCTGCTGGCCGAGCGGCCCGATGCTTTCATCGGCATTGACGCGCCCGATTTCAACCTGGGCCTGGAGGCCCAGCTGCGCAAAGCCGGTATCAAAACCGTGCATTTCATCAGCCCGTCGATCTGGGCCTGGCGCGGCAAGCGGCTGGACGCCATTACCCGCGCGGTTGATTTGATGCTGTGCGTGTTCCCGTTCGAGCCAGCGCTGTATGCCAAGCGCGGCATCGAAGCCCGCTACGTCGGCCACCCGCTGGCCGACGTCATTCCGCTCGACGTGCCGCGCAGCGCCAGCCGTCAGGCGCTGGGCCTGAGCGACGAAAGCCGGGTGGTGGCGCTGCTGCCCGGCAGCCGGCGCAGCGAGATCGAGTCCATCGCCCCGCTGCTGCTGGCTGCCGCGGCCGAGCTGCAGCGGCAACGCCCGGGTTTGCGCTTTTTGCTGCCCGCCGCACCCGGGCTGCGCAGCCTGATCGAGCCGCTGCTGGCCGCGCATGCTGGCGGCGCCGCTGTCACCCTGCTCGACGGCCGCTCGCACGAGGCGCTGGCGGCTTGTGACGTGGCGCTGGTGGCCAGTGGCACGGCCACCCTCGAAGCTGCTCTGTTCAAGCGGCCCATGGTCATCACCTACCGCATGCACTGGCTGAGTTGGCAGTTGATGAAACGCCGCGCTTACCTGCCCTGGGTCGGCCTGCCAAACATCTTGCTCAACGACAGCGTCGTGCCCGAACGGGTGCAAGAGGCGGCCACGCCCAAAGCGCTGGCATGCGCGGCACTCGACTGGCTCGACGACCCGGCGCGCTGCGCCGCCCTGGCCGCGCGCTTCCACACCCTGCACCAGCTGCTGCGCCGCAATACCGCGCAAGCCGCCACCGATGCCATCGGCCAGCTACTGGGCCGCTGAGCTCAAAGCGCTGCGCATCGACGGCCCGCGCCTGATCGCTGGTGTTGATGAAGCCGGCCGCGGCCCGCTGGCCGGGCCGGTGGTGGCCGCGGCGGTCATTCTTCACCCGCGCCAGGGCTTCAAGGGACTGAATGACTCGAAACAAGTATCGCCGCGCAACCGCGAACGCCTCTTCGACGAAATCCACGCCCAGGCGCTGTGCTGCAGCATCGGTCAGGCCAGCGTTGAGGAAATCGACCAGCTGAACATCTTGCAAGCCACGCTGCTGGCGATGCAGCGCGCCGTCGCCGGCCTGCGGCTGCGGCCGCAGCACGTGCTGGTCGACGGCAACCGGGCTCCGGCGCTGCCGATGCGGGTCGACACCATCGTCCAGGGCGACGCCAAAGTGGCGGCGATTTCGGCCGCCTCCATTCTGGCCAAGGTGCACCGTGACCGCTGGTGCCTGGAACTGCATGCGCGCCATCCTGGCTATGGGTTTGACGTGCACAAAGGCTACCCAACGCCTGCGCACTTGGCAGCGCTGCGCGCACAAGGCGCCTGCAGCGAGCACCGCCGCTCGTTTGCGCCGGTGCGAGCCGCATTGCAGGGCGCTGGCGCATGACGCCGCTGCTGCGCCGCGTGGCCTCGCGCGACAACCCCTTGCTGCAGCGTTTGCGCAAGCTGGGCGGCGACCCCGGCGCCTACCGCAAGCTCGGCGAGCTGTGGCTGGAAGGCGACCATTTATGCGCCGCCTTCATCCACCACGGCGGCACGCCGTTGCAGGCGGTGATCAGCGAACAAGCTTGGGACAACCAACCCGGACTGCGCGCGCTGGCCCGGCAAGCACCGCTGGTTTCGCTGCTGCCACCGGCGTTGATGGCCAGCATCACCGCGCTTGAAAGCCCATCACCCCTCGGTTATCTCATTGCCCTGCCGGCGTTCGAAGCTCTTGCGGTGCAGGCGCTGCCCAGTGTCGTGCTCGACCGCCTGCAGGACGCTGGCAACGTTGGCGCCGTGCTGCGCAGCGCGGCGGCTTTCGGCATCAAGCAGGTGCTGGCGCTGACCGGCACCGCCGCGCTGTGGTCGCCCAAAGTGCTGCGCGCCGGCATGGGGGCGCACTTCGG
>JANXMO010000524.1 GCA_025354615.1 Burkholderiales bacterium
GTCGCAGGTTTTGCAGTGGATGCAATTTTGCGCATTGATCTGCAGCCGATCGGCACCGGCTACGTCTTTGACGTATTCGTACACCGCGGCCGGGCAATAGCGGCTTTCCGGCCCGGCGTACATCGCCAGATTGACCTTGACCGGAACGCTCGCGTCCTTCAATGTCAGGTGCGCAGGTTGGTTTTCGGCGTGGTTCGTGTTGCTCAAAAAGACGCTCGAAAGCCGGTCGAAGCTCAAACGGCCATCGGGTTTGGGATATGCGATGGCCGCGCTTTGTGCCGCAGGCTGCAGTGTGGCGTGGTCGGGCACGTGGTGGTGCAGCGTCCACGGCGGCGCCTTGACACCCAGGCGGGGCAGCAGCCATTGCTCGATGCCGGTCATCAGCGTCGCCGTGGCCAGGCCTTTTTTGAACCACTGCTTGTAGTTGCGCGCGCGCTGCAGTTCGGTGTGCAGCCAGCTGCGCTCGAAAGCCTGTGGGTAAGCGGTCAATTCGTCGGCCTGGCGTCCGGCAACGACCGCATCAAACGCCGCATCAGCGGCCAGCAGGCCTGTTTTGATGGCGGCATGGCTGCCTTTGATGCGGCTGGCATTGAGATATCCCGCTTCACAGCCGACCAGCACGCCACCGGGAAACACTGTTTTCGGCAGGCTAAGCAAGCCGCCTGCCGTGATGGCGCGGGCACCATAGCCAATACGCTTGCCGCCCTTCAGATAGCGGCGGATGGCCGGGTGGGTTTTCCAGCGCTGGAATTCCTCGAACGGGCTGAGCCACGGGTTTCGATAGTCCAGCCCCACCACGAAGCCCAGCGACACCTGATGGTTGGGTGCGTGGTACATGAAAGAGCCGCCATAGGTGCTGCCATCGAGTGGCCAGCCCGCGGTGTGAACCGACAGGCCCGGCTGGTGCTGCGCCGGGTCAATCTCCCACAACTCCTTCAAGCCGATGGCGTAACTCTGCGGGTCGCGCCCCGCATCCAGCGCATAGCGATCGATCAACTGCCGGCCAAGCTGGCCACGTGCGCCTTCGGCAAACACGGTGTACTTGGCGTGCAATTCCATGCCCAATTGAAATCCGGCGTGCGGTTCGCCGTTTTTGCCGATGCCGGCGTTGCCGGTCGCCACGCCTTTGACGGCGCCTTTTTCGTCATACAGCACCTCGGCCGCAGCAAAACCCGGGAAAATCTCGACGCCCAGCGCTTCAGCTTGCTGCGCCAGCCAGCGCACCACATCACCCAGGCTGACGATGTAATTGCCGTCGTTCTTGAAACAGTCGGGCAGCAGCGCGTGGGGCGTAGCCGTGGCTTTTGTTTCGGTCAGGAACAGGAATTGGTCCTGTGTGACCGCCTGGTAGAGCGGCGCGCCCTGCGCCCGCCAGTCAGGCAGCAATTCGGTCAGGGCGATGGGGTCAACAATGGCGCCGCTCAAAATGTGCGCACCCGGCTCGCTGCCTTTTTCCAGCACCACGACGGATAAGTCCTTGCCATCCTGCGCCGCGCGTTGCTTGAGGCGAATGGCCGTTGCCAACCCGGCCGGGCCGGCACCGACGATGACAACGTCGTAATCCATCGTCTCGCGCG
>JANXMO010000550.1 GCA_025354615.1 Burkholderiales bacterium
CTTTGCCGCGCGGCCCAAAGCTGTCGACGAGCAGCGCGACGTAGCCGCGCTCGGCCCAGAAGCGCCCCCAGGCTTGATGGCGCCGGCTCAATGCCGCGGCATTGCACGGCGAAGCATTGCTTTCGATGACGAAATCGCAACGCGAATTCACGCGCGACGAGTAAGGCCCTGCGCGGCCATGCAGCATGACCACCGCGGCATGGCGGCCAGCGCCCTGCGGCAAGAACAGATAACCGACGAGCAGCGTGTGGCCGGCGTCGGCGCTGGGAAAGTAGACGGTCGTGGCGGGCTGTGTCCACGCGCGGGCGCAGGGCAACATCAGGCAAAACGTCAGCCAGAGCGCGCGGCAGACAAAGTCAAGGCGGGAAAAAACTGCAGGCCGCGTTTGCAGTTGCGGTCGCGGCTTCAATGCCGTTCTCGATCCGGTGACCCAACGCGTCGGCGTAAAACGAAGTGGCGTCTTCAATGGGCTACCGCTCAGTGCTCAGTGCTGCGCGAGCAGAAACAACGTTGCCAGTGGCGGCACGTCCAGCACGATGGAGTGACTTCTGCCGTGGCTGGCAACGGGCTCGGCGCACAGACTGGCGCCGACGTTGCCGACGTTGCTGCCGCCGTAACAGGCGGCATCGGTGTTCAGGCACTCACGCCAGGGCCGTGCGCCGCCCGGCACGCCCAGGCGCACGCCCCGCCGGGGCACCGGCGTGAAGTTGCTGATGACGAGCATTTCATCGCCCGCACCGTCGCGGCGCAGCCAGCTGAACAGCGAGCGCTCGGCATCATCGGCGTCGACCCACTCGAAGCCGGCCGCGTCGCAATCCAGCCGGTGCAGCGCGGGCTGCGTGCGGTACAGCATGTTGAGGTCGCGCACGAGGCGCTGCACGCCGGCGTGGCGGGCGTCGCCCAGCAGCGCCCACGGCAGCTCGCCGTCATGCGCCCATTCAGTGGGCTGCGCGAACTCCTGGCCCATGAACAGCAACTTTTTGCCGGGGTGGCCCCACATGAAGCCGTAGTAAGCGCGCAGGTTGGCGAAGCGCTGCCAGTCGGCCGGGTCGTTCGCGTCACCCGGCATCTTGCCGAGCAGCGAGCGCTTGCCGTGCACCACTTCGTCGTGCGACAGCGGCAGCACGAAGTTTTCGCTGAAGGCATAGGTCAGGCCGAAGCGCATCTTGTCGTGGTGCCAACGGCGGTGAACCGGGTCTTGCTGCATGTACTGCAGCGTGTCGTGCATCCAGCCCAGGTTCCATTTGTAGTGGAAGCCCAGCCCACCGGCCCAGGGCGGCGCCGAGACACCGGGAAACGCGGTCGATTCCTCGGCCACGGTGATGGCGCCGGGGCAGGTTTGGCCCAGGCGCTGGTTGACTTCTTTCAGCAGACTGATGGCTTCGAGGTTCTCGCGCCCGCCGTGTGCATTGGGCAGCCACTCGCCGGGCGGGCGTGAATAGTCGCGGTAGAGCATCGAGGCCACGGCATCCACACGCAGACCGTCGGCACCCATGCGTT
>JANXMO010000579.1 GCA_025354615.1 Burkholderiales bacterium
AAGCAGCGCCGGCGGTTTTTTATTTGAACCATACAAATGCCCCGAAGAGCATTTGTATGGTTGTGTGATGAATTAATTGATCAGTTATTGGATTCAGGCCTTGACAGCACGCAACTTCAAGGAAAAGTCACGCAAGGCCGCATTACCGCTTCCTTCCGCTTTTCTGCACCAGTTCTGCAAATCAACAACCAATTGGTCTGCTGACACATTGGTTCGCGTCCACAACTGACGAAGTTCTTCACGCATTGCCACAAGCTTGGCCAGTTTGTCGTTTTCGGCACAAACTTTTTCAACCTCGCTCTTCAAGCGTGGCGGAATCATTTCCGCGTCACGGTGCAGCCAGCGCCGAGCCAGTCGCATTTCAGCCCACTTGGCACTGTTTTGGGCACCTTCTGCTTTCAAACGACCCAGCTCCGCTTGGCAAGCGCTACGAAGCTGCTTTGCATAATGTGCCATCACTTCATAACGGTTGGCGATGATGGCGTCCAATGTCTGAGAGTCAGCAACAGGCTTGAGTGCGCCCCATTTGATCCGCGGTGTTGTCTTTCGAACTTTTGCAAGACCTAACATTTCAAGGCCGCGGATATAGAACCAACCCACGTCAAACTCATACGGTTTGACAGAAAACCGTGCAGATGTCGGATACGTGTGGTGATTGTTGTGAAGTTCTTCCCCACCAATCAGGAACCCCCACGGTGACACGTTGGCAGACGCATCCGGCGCCTCGAAATTACGGTAACCCCACCAGTGGCCAATGCCATTGATGATGCCGGTGGCCATGACAGGGATCCACAGCATTTGAATGGCCCATACCGTCAAGCCGATGGCGCCAAACAACATCAAATCAATGATGAGCATCACGCCAACGCCCTGCCAGCTGTAGCGGGTGTAGAGATTCCGCTCGATCCAATCGTCAGGTGTTCCCAGGCCGTATTTGGCGATCGTGTCTGGCACTTTGGATTCAGCGCGGTACAGCTCCACTCCGGTCAGCAGGAGCGCTTTGATTCCCCGCGTTTGCGGGCTGTGAGGATCTTCTTCCGTCTCACATTTGGCGTGGTGCTTGCGGTGCACGGCAACAAATTCGCGTGTCACCATGCCCGTCGTCAACCACAGCCAAAAGCGAAAGAAATGCGATGGCACAGCTGACAGCTCCAACGCGCGATGCGCCTGAGCCCGGTGCAAAAAAATGGTTACCGCGCAAATCGTGATGTGCGTCACCACCAAGGTGAAGAGAACTACTTGCCACCAGCTGGTTTCAATCAAGCCGAATGCAAGCCAATCGATCAAACCGCTCCACACGGTCGTTAATACGTTCATTACTTCGCTTTCGAACCGCCAGCATGGCGGGCGTCAGATTGTAGGCATGACTTGCAATCACGCAAGCGGCGGAAAACAAGGAGAAATCTAACCAAACAATATTCAGATGAGGGCAATTTCCAGACCATCAAGCCCTCTCCCATACGGCGGCAAAA
>JANXMO010000587.1 GCA_025354615.1 Burkholderiales bacterium
TGACCAAGGGCACGCGTTTCCTCGGCGAGACGCTGAAATACATCTTCCAGCGCAAGGGCCTGCTCAGCCTCTCGGCCGCCCATATCGCGGTATTCTGCAAGTCGCGGCCGGAGCTCTCCAGTCCCGATATCCAGTTCCACATCCTGCCGGCGACCATGGACGTCCAGAAGCTGATGGAACAGCAGGTGATGCCAGAAATCGATTTGCGTCCCTTTATCCGGCGCACCCGCAGCGCGGCGCCACTTAACGCAGGTAGCGGCGGCGGCAGTAGTGGCGGCAGTAGCGGTGGCGGTGATAAGGCGACGTTTGCCTCCCGCTTCCCGGCTTCGCGTCTCAACAGCCCTGCTCAATCTTCTTTGCTGGGGAACGAAAACCAAGCGCGATTGACAGAATCAGACGCTGCTTCTCTGGCGCATAACGCTGATCATGCGGAGGCCGTGCTGGCGCGGCTCAACCGCTTGATCGGCCGGCAGTTGCCAGAATTCGCCTCGACCGCGCAAGCCGGCCATCCGCGCGCCGCCTCGGCCGGTTTGAGTGCAGCCATTTCAGACGTACAGCAACATCTGGCGCGCCAATTTGAAGGCACGCATGATGCAGCACTGGCACCCCAGATATCCAATACCCCGCAGCTGCTCGAAGAGCTCGACCAACGCAAGCGCGCACTCAAGGAAGCGGCTTCTTCGCCCAGCGAACGGGCCACGATCGAGATCGTCGCGCTGTTGTTCCAAAGTTTATTGGCCGAAGAACAAATTCCGAGCGCGGTGCGTGTCTGGTTTGCTCGATTGCAAATGCCGGTGCTGCGCGTGGCTGTCAGCGAACCCGATTTTTTTGCCACCATCGACCATCCGGCGCGCCGCCTGATCGACCGCATGGGCGCCTGTGTGATGGGGTTCGACAGCTTGGCCACGCCGGCAACCGATGTGGTCGAAAAAGAAATCAAACGCGTCGTGCAAGTCGTGGAAGCTTATCCGGACACCGGCCGGCGCGTATTTCAGACCGTATTGACCGAGTTTGAAAAATTTCTGGAACATTATTTCCGGAATGAAAACGAGGCGTCACGCAAGGGCGTTTCGCTTGCGCAGCAGGTCGAGCAGCGGGAAACGCTGGCCATCCAGTACACGATCGAGCTGCGGAAAATGCTCAATGAGGTGCCGGTACAGGAAGGCGTACGTGAATTTCTTTTTCACGTCTGGGCCGACGTGCTGGCGATGACGGCTGTCAAAGATGGCATCAACAGCGATGCAACCCGTCAGATGAAGCGGGCTGCCGCTGACCTGATCTGGTCAGCCAGCGCCAAGGTGTCACGCGATGAGCGGGCCGAAGTCATTCGCCGGCTGCCGCCGCTGCTGAAAACGCTGCGCGACGGCATGAGCCATGCAGGTGTCAATCAGGCAAAACAAGACGAACACATCCAAGGTTTGAATGACTCCTTGGCCGCCGCTTTCACAGCACGGGCGGCCGCTATTCCGCACGACCGCCTCGAGCACCTGATGGCTCGGCTCGAAACACTCGAGGAAATGCTGCCTGATGCCGATGAGGTCGAAATCGACGAGTCGCTCGTTCTGGACTTGTCAGGCCATGAAAACTCGGAACTTGAAGTGGTGGCCGATGGCGGTTCGGTGCCAACGCCGGCCATGTTGGCCTGGGCGCGCGAGTTGCAAGTCGGCAGCTGGTACAAGCTGGATTACCGCAACCAAAACGAGTCAGTCCAATTGGCGTGGCAAGGTTTGCGGCGGCAGTTGACCTTGTTTGTTTCGCCTGCAGGGCGCGGTATTTTGTTCCAGCAGCAGCGGCTCGCCGCTTTCTTGCAAGCGGGCTTGCTGCTGCCGGCGCAAGATGAATCGTTGACGGTGCGCGCCACACGCACTGCGATGGAAAAACTGGACGCTGACCCGCAGCGGTTGTTGGCCTAGTGCAGTGTTTCACTGATGGCGGTACTTATAAAACCGATGCATTTGGCGCTGTGGCAAGGCGCCCACCACAGCGATACCGAGGTATCGCGAGGATGGGCAACGCCGCCACAGGGGCAAAGGCGCGGTTTTATAAGTGCCGATCAGCGTGAAACACTGCACTAGCGCCGCCGGGATTTTTGGGAAGACGCGGACTGTCCGCCGGATGCAGCTGGCAAAGCCGAAGCCGGCCGGGCTTTGCGAGCGGTGGCAGGCTTTCGTTTGCCAGCGGCTTTGGCGGCCCG
>JANXMO010000588.1 GCA_025354615.1 Burkholderiales bacterium
CTCAAAGCTCCACAAATCGACCTGCAAACCACGCACGCTCTTGCGGGTGGCGTGTATGCGCGAACCATCTTCATCCCGGCTGGCAGTGTTTTGACTGGCGCGGCGCACAAAAAAGACCATCTCAATTTGATGCAGGGCGATATCACCGTGTGGACTGAAACCGGCATGCAGCGCTTGAAGGGTCAACACGTGCTGCCGACGAAAGCTGGCGCTAAGCGGGCAGGGCTAGCCCACGCGGACACCTGGTGGACGACGATTTGCGCCACGGAATTGAATGACGTTGACGCCATTGAGGCCGAATTGGTGGAGGCGCCTGAGCGCCTGCAAACAAAAACGCACGCTATTGGTTGCGCGCCATTAATGAAACTGGAGCACTGAATATGGCCTGGGCAGTTGCAGCGGTAGCGGCCGCGACGGTAGGAAGTTCGCTCATCGGCGCCAATGCCGCAAACAACGCGTCCGATGCGCAAGCTGAATCTGCCGCTGCTGCGAATGCAACCAGTCAAAAGCAATTCGACCAGACGCGCGAAGACTCTGCGCCGTATCGGCAGGCCGGCTATTCGTCACTCAACAAGTTGTCTGACTTGCTGGGCCTGAGCGGCAACACCACGGCGGGCGGTTATGGCGACCTGAACAAGCGATTTACGGGGGCTGACCTTCCAAACGAGCCCGGCTATCAGTTCGGCTTGAACGAGGGCAGGAAAGCATTGGAAGGCAGTGCCGCTGCCCGTGGCGGACTGTACAGCGGCGCCACGCTCAAGGCCTTGACGCGCTATGGCAACGACTACGCAAGCACCAAATACGGCGATGCCTACAACCGCTTTAAAAGCGACCAAGACACGACATTCAATCGTTTATCTGGACTGGCAGGCACCGGGCAGACGGCGAACAACCAAGTGGCACAGGCCGGCCAGATCAACGCACAGACCATCGGCAACAACCTCATCGGCGCCGGCAATGCGCGCGGCTCGGCCTACATTGCCCAGGGCAATGCGTTGCAAAGCGGCATCAATGGCGCGGCTTATGGGTTCAAAAACGCCTTTGGCAGTGGAGGTGGTGGCGCCGTGAATTACCGAGCTGGTGACCCCTATTCAAGCGGCAGCTATTTCGGCGGAATGGAGGGCGAGTAATGCCTGTCGATACTTCTATCTACAACGCCATCGGGCACGGCGTCAAAACGTACTCTGACTATGAAGCCGAAGACCAGACGCGCAAGACCAATGCGCTAGGCCTTGCGCAAGGGCAGCAAAACTTGCTGATGGGCAAGCAGAAGCTGGATGAGTACGGGCGTGGGGTGGCAGAGCAACAGCGATACCGAGACGCGCTGCGGGGCGCAACTCCTGACGACGTGCCGGGCACTGTTCAGAAGCTGAACGCGGCGGGCTTGGGTGACCTGGCTTTGAAGTATCAGAAAGACGCTTTGGGCAATCTGGAAACCCGGGGAAAGATCGACGAAACCGCCGCGAAAACCACCGGCGACAAATTGAATCAGTCCATCAAAGCGCACGAATTCCACGTGCAGCAACTTGGCTCGGTAAATACGCCTGAAGACGCCATGGCATGGGCTCAACAGGGGCTGAAAGCCGGAGTTTTCACGCCTGAACAATATCAACGCGGTGTTCAAGCGCTCCAGCAGGCCGCGACCAACCCAGCTTCATTCAATCAGTGGCGACAACAGGCCATGCAAGGCGGCATGTCTGTCACTGAACAGTTGAAGGCACAACAGGCCGCTACCACACAGAAGGAAACCGG
>JANXMO010000318.1 GCA_025354615.1 Burkholderiales bacterium
TCCTGCGCAGCTGGCGCGCCACGCTGCTGCCGGCGGTGGCGGTGCCGGTGTCGCTGGCGGGCACGCTGGGGGTGATGTACCTGTGCGGCTACAGCTTGAACAACCTGTCGGCGATGGCGCTGACGGTGGCCACCGGCTTCGTGGTCGACGACGCCATCGTGGTGCTCGAAAACATCGCCCGCCACATCGAGCGCGGCCTGGCGCCGCGCGAGGCGGCGCTGAAGGGCGCGCGCGAAATCGGCTTCACCGTCGTGTCGATCAGCCTCAGCCTGGTGGCGGTATTCATCCCGCTGCTGCTGATGGGCGGCGTGGTCGGCCGGCTGTTCCGCGAGTTTGCGGTGGTGTTGTCGGTGTCGATTTTGATTTCGATGGTCGTGTCGCTGACGACGACGCCGATGATGGCGGCCACGCTGTTGGCGCCGCGCGCTGCGGCAGAGCGGCCGCGCGGCCGTTTCAGCCGCGCGATGGAAAGGGCCAGCCGTGCCGTGGGCCGCGCCGGCCTGCGCGGCTACCGCCGCTCGCTCGCATGGACGCTGCGCCACCAGCCGGTCGCGCTGCTGGCGCTGGCGGCGGTGGTGGCGTTGAACATCCATCTGTACCAGGCCATTCCGAAAACATTTTTTCCGCAGCAGGACACCGGCGCCCTGGTCGGCGGCGTGCAGGCCGACCAGGGCAGCTCGTTCCAGATGATGCAGCCGCGGCTCGACCGCTTCGTGGCCCTGGTGCGCGCCGACCCGGCAGTGGCGCACGTCAGCGGCTCGACGGGTGGCGGCCAGCGCAACTCGGCCAACTTCTACATCACGCTGAAGCCGCTGGCCGAGCGCGGCGTGTCGGCCGACGCGGTGGTCGCGCGGCTGCGCGGCCAGCTGGCGCATGAACCGGGCGCCAACCTGTTTCTCGTGCCGGTACAGGACATCCGCATCGGCGGCCGCCAGGCCAACGCGCAATACCAGTACACGCTGCAAGCCGACGACGTCGAAGCGCTGCGCACCTGGGAGCCGCGCATCCGCAACGCGCTGTCGCAGTTGCCTGAGTTGGCCGACGTCAACACCGACCAGCAGGACAAGGGCATGCAAACGTCACTCGTCGTCGACCGCGACGCCGCCGCGCGCCTGGGCATTTCAATGAGCACGCTGGACACCACGCTGAACAACGCCTTCGGCCAGCGCCAGGTCGGCGTCATCTACAACCCGCTGAACCAGTACCGCGTGGTGCTGGAATTGACCGCGCCCTATCTGCAGGGGCCGCAGGTGCTGCCGCGGCTGTACGTGACCAGCCGCGCCGGCGAGCAGGTGCCGTTGTCAAGCTTCGCGCGGTTTGAAACCACCAA
>JANXMO010000619.1 GCA_025354615.1 Burkholderiales bacterium
CGGCCGGCTGCACCACCACGAAGCCAGCCTGCGCATGGCCGTGCCCGGCGGCGCCGTGCTGACCGGCGCCGACGTGCTGCCCGCCGCACTACGCACCGCCCGCACCGCCGACGTTGAATTGCGCGGCGTCGAGCTGCAGGAACGACAGGCCCAAGCCGCCGAACTGGGCCAGCTGGCTGCCGTGCAGGCCGAAGCGGTGCAGCCCCAGGCGCACGCCGTGGCCGTGGACAGCAGCGGCCAGCGGGGTGATCAGGGAGGCCAGTTCATGCTCGCCGCTGGCGTCGACCTGCAGCCACAAGCCGGCCGCGCCCTGGGCGGCGTCGCTGAGAACAGTGGTCAGCCGGCTCAGGAAACTGGGGCGCAGCACCGACTGGGCACTGAGCGAGAAGATCAGCGGCGCGGCGCCGGCGGCAATGCGGGCCAGCGCCAGCTCGACGCCGCGCAGTTCAACGTCGGCGGTGCGGGCGGTGCGTAATGCGGCGGGCAGCACGTCGGCGCCGGTCAGCACGGCGCCGCCGGGCACGGCCATGCGCAGGCTGGCTTCGTGGTGGTGCAGCCGGCCGTCGGCGGCGTTGACGCGCTGCAGCGACAGCGTGACGCGGCCGGTGGCCAGCGCCTCGTCGATCAGCGTGCGCCATTGCGCCACGCCGTAAATGACTTCGGCCTGGGCGGCGGTGGTCATGCGCCAGGCGTCGCTGCCGGCTTCACAGCTTTGCAGCGTGCGGTCGGCGCGGGCCATCACGTCGCCCACGCTTTCACCGGCGCGCCAAGTGGTGGCGGCCACCCAGGCGACCGGCTGGCGGTCGCTGAGGCTGAGCTGGCGCAGCGCAGGCAGCGCCGCGGCCAGTTCGCCGGCCCAGGTTTCGAGCACGTCGGCGCTGACAGCGGGAATCAGCAACGCCAGGTCGGCACCGTTGAGGCGGGCGGCCAGCGCGTGCTCGCTGCGCAGCCGCGCGCTGCGTGTGCGCAGCAGCGTGGCCACGGCCTTGAGGAGTTCGTCGGCACGCTCGCGGCCAGCGCGCTGGTTCAAGCCGGCCAGGTCGTTGAGGCGCAGCAGCACCACACCGCCGTCTGCGCTCGCTGCACTGCCGGCCGCCAGCCCGAGCGCCTGCGCCAGCTGTTCCATGAACGGCAGGCGGCTGGCCAGGCCGGTCAAATCGTCAAGCGACACCTCGGCGCGCAGCGCGCCCAAGCGCTGGTCGCGCTCGGCCAGCAGCAGGCCGACCCGCGCGACCATGATGTTCAGCGCACAGGCCAGCGGCACCCATTCGGCGACCGGACCTTGCACGCGCGGCTCGAAGCGGCCGCCGCTGACGGCCTCGATCTGCGCCAGCAAATCGGCACGCGGCGCCAGCGCCCAGCGGCGCAGCGCCCACAGCGCCGCGAGCACGGCGGCGCTGTGGGCGGCAGCCAACAGCGGCCATTGCAATGCCCGCCCGGCCGCTGGCACCACGCCCAACGACAACGCGAACGCCAGGGCGAAGCCGGCGGCCACGCAGGCCACCACGCGCGCGCTGACGGAGGCGCCTGTGGTCACGGCAGCCCTCCGACCTGGAACAGCTGTTCGTAATGCGGGGCAAAAGCCACTGGCAGCTGCTGCGCATCAATGCCGGCGGCCTGCAGCAAGGCCGCGTCGATTTTTTGCAGCGCGGCCTCAAGGCTGTCGCCCACCTCAACCGAAGCGGCCATCTGCGTGGCCACGTTGAGCAACGGCGCCAGCGCGCCCGGTTCAGCAGCCAGCGGGTCGAGGTAGAGGGCCACAGCCTCGATCACCATGAGGGGAAAGCTCAACCCGTCGAGCCAGGCGGCGCCGACTTCGGGATGGCCGATGCCGCAGGCGGCGCGTTCCACCTCCACCCGCGCCTGGCCCTGGCGCGACTCGGCGCTGGCCAGCGCCTGCTGCAGTTGATTTGGGAAGGCCTGGCAAAGAATCAGATGCCCGCTGGAATGCAGCAGCCCGGCGAGATAAGCCGCTTCGCCGTCACCGCCCGCCAGGCGCGCCAGGCCGCGCGCGGCCTGCGCCGCCATGCTGGCGTTGAGCCAGAACTGGCGCAGGTTGACGCCCGGCACGTTGACGAACACGCCGGTCAGGCCGCAGCTGATGACC
>JANXMO010000627.1 GCA_025354615.1 Burkholderiales bacterium
CTGGCCCGTTCAATCCGGACAGCAACAACGGCTACAACGTCGAGCACCTGCGCAACTTCAACAACGCCGCGCCCAACGTAGCCTTTGGTTTTGAAACCCAGCCGGGCCATGGCGCATCATCCGACCGCGGCGAATACGCGGTGCTGCGCAACGGCTTCGTCGGCAGCCCGACCAATGTGGACTCGGTGGGCGGCACGACTTATGGCGGCACTGGTGTGTACGGCGCGCAAGTCGGTGGCGTGTGGGACGCGCTGCTGGGCGAGGGCCGCAATTTCTGGTTCTTCGCCAGTTCCGACTGGCACAACCGCGGCCAGTTCGGCCCGGACGACCGCCGCACGACGCAAGACTTTTTTCCCGGTGAATACCAGCGCAATTACACGATGGTGCGCAACGGCAATGACAAGCTGCGCCCGCAGGCCATCGTAGACGGGCTGCGCACCGGCAACAATTTTGCGAGCAGCGGTCAGTTGATCGACCGCCTGGCATTCGTCGTCTGCGCCTCTTACCCCGGCCCGGGCGCCAAGACCAACGCAGCGGTGGAGGCGATTGCCGTTGCGGCGGCCACCAACAACACCGACACCGATGTGGCCGGCTGCGCCACGATGGGCGAAAAACTGAAAGTGCGACCGGGTGCCGACCTGGTAGTCAGCGTGGTCGTGCGCGACCCTGCCGGAACCAACAGCTCGCCTTATGCGTTCCCGAACCCGTCGTTGCTGCAGATCGGCATGAACCGGCCCATCAACGCGCCGGTGCTCGATCACATCGACCTGGTTCGCGGCACGGTCAGCGGCTACCGCACGCCGGGCGCTGCGGACTACGCGGGCGAATGGCCGCGCAACACCGCCTGGCTGCGCGCCGATGGCAGCACGGCAGATCTTTCCGTGGTGCCTGCCGCAGCCAAAAACACCACGGCTGCCGTCATCAAAACCTTCAATGGCAACGCCGGCACGCCGTGGGTGGCGTTCAATTCCGGCGTCGACAACACGGGCTTTTTGAAGATGACTTACCGCGTTCCGGTGGTCTCTGCCTCGCAATACCTGCGGCTGCGCGGCACCAACCTGCCGCCCAGCGTGCCGTTTGAAACCGACGCCAGCGGCAACCCGCTCTCAGACGTGTACACCAACGCCAGCAACCCGGCCCGGCTGCGCATTCCGTGCACCACGGTGCAAACCACGGCCATTCCGGCCGGCACTTACACCGGAACGGCCATCAACGGCTGCCCGGCGCACTTGCCAACGGTGACAATCCCGGCCACAGGCGGCACGCCCGCCTACACCGGCAAAGCGGTCGCTTATGACGTGGCCGCGTGGTCCGACTTGTGGTTCTACAGCAATCCGGTCTATGTCGAGGTCAGCGGCTCGACGGCGGTCGTAGGCGTTCGCTGACCACCTTGTTGTCAATCGAGCCATGTCATCAACGCCGCACCTCAGGGTGCGGCGCTCGTCATGTGATGGAGGCCACCATGAACCCAGCATTGCACCGACGCCACCTGCTGCAATGGGCGGCTGCAGTAGGGCCTGCGCTGCTGGCCCTGCCGGCAAGCGCCCATGAATACTTCACGCCTAACCTGCGCATCAGCCACCCGTGGTGCCGCGCCACGCCGGCCGATGCACCGTTTGCCATCGTCAACATGACGTTTGAAGAAGTCGCGTTGGCTGATCACCTGATCGGGGTTGAAACCCCAGTTGCAACGGCTGTCGAAATGGGCGGCCCTACCGCGGGCGCGGCGATCGACATTGCCATTCCCGCCGGGCGTGAATTCGTTTTGGGCGAAGACGGCCTCTTCATCCGCCTGGTCGGCTTGAAACAGGCGCTGGAATTGGGGCGTTCTTACCCGCTTCGGCTGGTGTTTGCGCAAGGCGGCGAAGTCAATGCCACGCTGGATGTTGCCTACGGGCAGCGGAGTTGAGGCCATGCCGAAAGCAGCTGTGTTGAATTCAAACTGGGCCACGTTTTTGCGCCGCAGCGGCCCACTCGGCCGCAGCTTGCCGCGCGCGGGCTGGCTGCGTGAACCGCTGCTGCACTTCGTGGTGCTTGGTGGCTTGCTGTTTGGCGCTGACCACTTCATTGCCAGCCGCACAGGTGACCCTCGCGTCATCGTCGTCGGCAGCGAGGTGGACGCGCAGGCCCAGCAGCTGTTTCGCGCTTCGCGCAACCGCGAACCAAGCGCCGAGGAACTGGCTGCCCTGCGGCGCGTCTGGCTTGACAACGAGGTGCTGTACCGCGAAGGTTTGGCACTGCAGGTCGACCGGGGAGACGAGGCGATCCGTGAGCGCGTCATCTTCAAAGCGCTCAGCGTGATTGACGCCAACGTCAAGCTGCCGCCGTTCGACGACGCCTTGCTGCGCATCTGGTTCGACAGCCACCGCGCCAAGTATGACGAGCCGGCGCGCTTCAGTTTCCAGGAAGCGGTGCTCGCGGACGACACCTCGGAGGCCGGCGTGCGGGCATTCGTGCAGTTATTGAACAGCGGCTTGCCGGGCGACGCACGCGCTGGCTTGCGGGTTTTCAAAGACCGCCCGCAGGCCAACCTGGTGCAGAGCTACGGTGCTGAATTCGTCCAGGCGCTGGGTACTGCGCCAGTCGGTGAATGGCGGGCACAGCCCACCCGCGACGGCTGGCGGGCGATTCGGCTGGATGCGCTGGCCGCGCCCAAGCCGGCCCGCTTCGAGCCGCTGCGCGGCGTGGTGCTGCAGGACTGGACCGATGCGACGCTGGCCGCGCAGCGCAGCGCGGCGGTGCAGGTGCTGGCGAGAAAATACACGGTCGTCAGCGCAGCAGCGTCGCCATGAACCAGTGGCTGCGCGGGGTGCTTGTGTTGCTGCTGGCGCTGCTGGAGGTGCTTGCGGCGCCCGTGTCAGCCCACGAAATGAGCATGGCCGAAATAAGCCTGCGCGAAATTTCGCGCGGCGAATTCATCTGGCAATGGACCGCCACCAACGACCGCCAAGGCACTACCGTCGACCTGAAGCCGGCCTGGCCCGCGCACTGCCAGGCCGAAGACCATGCCGTTCACTGCGGCGAGGCCGGCCTGCAGGGCACGCTGACGATGGAGGGCGTGGGCCAGCGCTACTCGGCGGCCCTGGTGAAAATCGAGTGGTTCAACGGCCCCACCCGCGTCTACACGCTCACCGCCGGCCAGCCGACCCTGCGCCTGTACGGCGCGGCCGATGACGGGCGCGGTTGGGCCGACATCGCGTCGGTCTATGCGGTGCTGGGCGTCGAGCACATCCTCAGCGGCATTGACCACTTGCTGTTCGTGATCAGCCTGCTGTTCCTCGTCGGCTTCAACCAACGGCTGCTCTGGACCATCAGCGCCTTCACCCTCGCCCACAGCCTGACCTTGGCCAGCGCCGCACTTGGCTGGCTGACGCTCAGGGCCGCGCCGGTGGAAGCCTGCATTGCCTTGTCGATCGTGCTGGTGGCGGCCGAGGCGCTGCACAGCCGCAACACCCTGGCGCGCCGCTGGCCGGCGCTGGTCGCGTTCTTGTTCGGGCTGGTCCACGGCCTCGGCTTTGCCAGTGCGCTGCAGGACATCGGCCTGCCACAGGCGCATTTGCCGGTGGCTTTGCTGACCTTCAATCTTGGTGTTGAAGCCGGACAACTGCTGACGGTGGCGCTGGCCTGGGTGGTGTGGCGGCTGGCGTCCCGTTGGCCAGCGGCCGTGCGGCTGCGCACGGCCTGTTTGTATGGCATCGGCTCGATAGCGGCATGGTGGTCATGGCTGCGCGTGGCTGCCATTTTTGGTTTGACGACATGACGGACGAAGTGCTCGGCCTGTTCCCGGTACCATTTTTGCGGGCGCCCGCCACCCTGGCCGAGCCGCTGCTGGCAGGCCTCGTAAAGACCTTTTCGCAGCGCGCCGTGAGGGACAACAACTCATCACCCCAGTTGAGCCACACCGAGTTGCTGCGGCCGCAGGACAACCCGCTGTTCCTGGAAGCCGCCGCCGCCATCGGCCCCAAGCTGGTCGACTTCGGCGCCCTGCTGTTTGCCGAGCGCATCGGCTGGTCGATCAAGGAAATGTGGGTCAACGTGCTGGACACCGGCGGTCGCCAGGCGATGCACAACCATGCCAACAGCTTTATTTCAGGCATCGTTTACTTGACTGCGACCGACCCGTCGTCCCGCACCGTGTTCATGAAATCCCCCGGTGGCACCGATTTCACTTTCCGCAACGACCACGCGGGCACCACCCCCACCGCGTTCAGTGCCGACAAATGGATCAGCCCTGAGCCGGGCCCCGGCGACATGGTGCTGTTTCCCAGCTACTTGATGCACGCGGTGCCGCCGAACGCCGGCGCGCGCCGCATCACCCTGAGCTTCAACGCCATTCCCACCCGGCTGGATTCATGGGGCTACGCGATTCAGTTCAGCGCTTGAAAACCGCCGAGCCGCCAGCCGTTGGCGCCGCCATCGCCTGCCTGGTGATGGCCGCTTCCGGCTTCGCCGGGCTTGGCTACCAAGTAGTGTGGACACAGCAAAGCGCGCTCTGGCTAGGCCATGAAACACCCGCGGTGCTGGCCGTGGTGGCCGCTTTTTTCGGCGGCATTGCGGTGGGCGCGTGGGCGCTGGGCGAGCGCATCGAGCGCAGCGGCCGGCCGCTGCGTTGGTATGTCGCTTGTGAAGCGGTGATGGCTTTCTGGGGCGCGGTGCTGCTGGCCGTTTCGCCGTCATTCAGCGGCTGGGCCGTGACGCTGATGGGCGAGCAGCCCGCGCCCGTGTGGCAATGGGCGGTCGCTTTTGGCGCCACTTTTTTGCTGTTGCTGCCGGCCACGGCGGCCATGGGCGCCACGCTGCCAGCGGTTGAACGTGTGCTGGCACCGCTGCAGGCCGGCCAGCGTTCCATCGCCGCGCTGTATGCCAGCAACACATTTGGCGCGGTGCTCGGCGTGCTGGCCACGGCCTTCTGGCTGGTGCCGTCTTTCGGTTTGGCGCGCACTGCCAGCGTTTGCATCGCGCTGAATTTGGCCTGCGCCATCGCAGCGGGCGGCTGGCTCACGCGGCCTGGCAACACGGCCACCGCCACTCCCACCACCGGGCGTTCAGGGTCTGATACCGCCCGGCGCGGCGTGCTGTTGCGGCTGGCCGCCACCGGGCTGCTGGGCATTGGTTACGAAGTGGTGGTGGTGCGAGTGATTGCCCAGGTGGCAGAGGACACGGTCTACACCTTTGCCTGGCTGCTGGCCGTCTACCTGGTGGGCAGCGCATGTGGCGCCGCCGCTTATGCGCGCTGGGTCACCGGCCGGCCCGCCACGCCGCGGCTGCATGATCGGCTGCAGGTGGCGCTGGCGGCAGCCTGCATCGCCAGCAGCGCCGGCCTGTGGGGCGCCGATGCAGTGCTCGATCGGTGCCAAGCCGCTTTTGGCAGCGGCATGGCGGCCCGGCTGGCCGGCGAAGCCACGCTGGCGCTGGCTGCCTTTGCCTTGCCTACGGTGGCGATGGGCGCGCTCTTCAGTCACCTGGCGCGGCTGGCGAATGTGGAGGGCGTTTCCTTCGGCCGGGCTCTGGGCTTCAACACGCTGGGCGCTGCCGCGGCGCCACTGTTGTTCGGCGTGCTCCTGGCCCCGCTGGCCGGCGCCAAAACCGCTTTGCTGGTAATTGCCTGCGGCTACCTGGCGCTGACGACGCGCGCCACCCGTTTCACGCTCTTGGTGCTGGCGCCGGCCGGCCTGGCGCTTGGCCTGGCCGGCTGGGCGCCACGCCTGGCTTTTATCGATGTGCCTGCCGGCGGGCACATCGTCTATTACGAAGAAGGCGCGATGGCGGCGGTCAGCGTGGTTGAAGACAGCGCCGGTGTGACCCGGCTGCGCATCAACAACCGCCAGCAGGAAGGCAGCAATGCCACACGTTTCGTTGACGCACGGCAGGCGCTGCTGCCGTTGCTGCTGCACCCGGCCCCGGAACGCGCGCTTTTTCTGGGTTTGGGCACGGGTGTGACGGCGTCTGCGGCCGCTGCCGAAGCCGGTCTGCAGGTCACCGCGGTCGAATTGCTGCCGGAGGTCATCGCCGCGGCACGTTATTTCACCGCCCAGAACAGCACGCCACAGCAGCTGCAAATGATTGCCGCTGACGCCCGGCGCTACGTGCGCGTGGCGCAGCAGCACTATGACGTGATCGTGGCCGACAACTTCCACCCGGCGCGCAGCGGCTCGGGTGCGCTCTACACCCAGGAGCACTTTGCCGCCGTGCAGCAACGCCTGGCGCCGCACGGCGTGTTTTGCCAATGGCTGCCGTTGCACCAGTTGGATGTGCCCACGCTGCGCAGCATCGTGCGGTCGTTCCTCGCGGTCTACCCTGATGGTTGGGCCCTGCTGGCCAATAACAGCCTGCAAACGCCAGTGCTGGGCCTGCTGGCGCGCGCCGATGGCAAGCGCTTCGACATCACCGCCGTGCAGCAGCGGCTCGCGCGCCGGGCCTTGCCACCGCACGGGGATTCGTTGGGGCTCGACGACGAACTGGCTGTGCTCGGCAGCTTCATCGCCGGGCCGCAGGCGCTGGCACGGTTTGCAGGCCATGCGCCGCTCAACACCGACGACCGGCCGGTGGTCGCCTACCTGGCCCCGCGCATCACCTATGCTCCCGATTCATCGCCCGCCGACCGGCTGACGGCTGTGCTCGGCGAGCTGTCGCTCACCCCTTCGGAACTGGTCATGGCCAATCCCGATGCGGGCTGGACACGGCGGCTCACCGCCTACGGCACCGCAAGAAACCGCTTCATCGAAGCCGGCCGTGGCGTGACACCGTCGTCCGACGTCCACACCCTGCTGGCCCAGGTGCGCGAGCCTTTGTTGTCGGTGCTGCGCATCAGCCCCGATTTCAAACCGGCCTACGACCCGCTGCTGCGCATGGCCGCGGCACTGGAAGCAAGCGACCCGGCTGCCGCGCAAGCGCTGCGCAACGAGTTGGCCCAAACGCAGCCATCGGCGCTTCGATTGCCATTTGCCGCCGCAGCGCCGCGGCATTGAGCGCCCTCACAACAAACTGGCGCCAATATTGATCAGCAAAGCCAGCACCGTCGTGTTGAAAAGATAAGACAGGATGCAGTGCAGCACGCCAATGCGGCGCATCGGTTTAGAAACAAAGGCGACATCAGCGGTCTGGCCCGAGGTGCCGATGACGGATGCAAAGTAAAAGAAATCACCGTAGTCCGGTTCCTCATCACCGGGAAACTGCAGCCCTGGGGTGCGCTGATGAACCATGGCGTTGTAGTAGTCATGCGCATAGTGAAGCGTGAACATCACTTGAATGAAGGCCCAGGACGACAGCACCGTGACGCCGGCCAGCGCAACGTGGGCTGTCTTGACAAAGCCCTGCATGTTTCTCACCACGACCAGTTCACCGGCAATCGCCACCAGGCTGGCAATGGTGGCCACGACGACCAGCGCCAGGATCACCTTCTTGCTTTCATCTTCCAGCTGCGAACGGTTGCGCATGTGATCGTTTGATGAACGCACCATCATGTGCGCGGCCAGCACCAGGTAGAGAACGACACCCGTGTTCCACCCGACCAGGCCCCGCGTGACGGCGTGAGTGGCCACATCACCCGGTAGCAAAACGCCCACCACCGCACCCACTGCCATCGCAACGAAGAGCCGCGGCCGGGTGCGCACCAGCCGAACGATTCGGTCGAATTGCCCCTTCAAATCCATGTTTCTGTCATCTTTGGGTGTTGATGGCGGCAATGCCGGCGCGTTGGCCAGTCAGCCGAAATTTGCCCGTATGGGTTGCGGTTGCGGCGACACTGCGCGCATAACTGGCCGATACGGCCGGCGGCACCTCGGCACCGCCGCCTTTGTCTCCTCAGCACCATTCTTACCGACAGAAGCACACACCAACACCCAAGAGCACGTACAAAAAGCGATGGACCACAACCTTTCACTGATCACCACACTGGCCGCCGGCTTCGGCCTGGCACTTGTTTTTGGTTTCCTGGCGCAACGCCTCAAGTTACCGGCACTGGTCGGCTACCTGTTGGCCGGCATCGTCATCGGCCCCGCCACACCCGGCTTCGTGGCAGATGTGTCGATTGCCTCGCAGCTGTCGGAAATCGGCGTGATGTTGTTGATGTTCGGCGTCGGGTTGCACTTTTCGCTGGCCGATCTGCTGG
Organism: Burkholderiales bacterium; assembly: GCA_025354615.1. Classification (GTDB taxonomy): domain Bacteria; phylum Pseudomonadota; class Gammaproteobacteria; order Burkholderiales; family Burkholderiaceae_C; genus JANXMO01. The sequence continues at coordinate 8,111 of JANXMO010000627.1, forward strand.
CGGTCAAACGCATTGCCGTGCCTGGCGCCGTCGTGCAGATGAGCCTGGCCACGCTGCTGGGCATGGGCCTGGCGTGGTCCTGGGGCTGGCACTGGGGCGCCGGCCTGGTGTTCGGCCTGTCGCTGTCGTGCGCCAGCACCGTCGTGCTGCTGAAGGCGCTGGAGGCGCGCCGCAGCATCGACACGATGAACGGCCGCATTGCCATCGGCTGGCTGGTGGTCGAGGACCTGGCGACGGTGATCGTGCTGGTGCTGCTGCCGCCTTTGGCCGGGGTGTTGGGTGCCAGCGGAGCGCCTGTGCAGAGTGCGCCGCTGTGGCTCACCCTCGGGCAAACGCTGCTGCAGGTGGGCGGCTTCGTTGCGCTGATGTTGGTCGTCGGGCGGCGGGCGCTGCCGTGGCTGCTGTGGCAAGTGGCCAAAACCGGCTCGCGCGAGCTGTTCACGCTGGCCATCGTCACGATTGCCATCAGCATTGCTTATGGCGCCGGCGCGCTGTTCGGCGTGTCCTTTGCGCTCGGTGCGTTCTTCGCCGGCATGGTGATGCGCGAATCGGAGTTCAGCCACCGCGCGGCGGAAGAATCGCTGCCGCTGCGGGACGCCTTCGCGGTGCTGTTCTTCGTCCGCCGTCGGCATGCTGTTCGACCCTCATGTGTTGCTTGACAAACCGCTGCAGGTGCTGGCGGTGGTGGGCATCATCGTGGTGGGCAAGTCGGTGGCAGCGGCAGCGCTAGTGCTGGCGTTTCGCTACCCGTTGAACACCGCCCTGGCCGTGGCGGCCAGCCTGGGGCAGATCGGGGAGTTCTCTTTCATCCTCGCCGGCATGGGCCGTTCACTCGGCCTGCTGCCCGCGGAAGGCATGAGTCTGGTGTTGGCTGGCGCCTTGATTTCGATCGCCATCAACCCGTTTCTGTTCAGCGCCATCACGCCGCTGACGCGCTGGGTGCTGAAACGCTCTGAACGCGCGCGCCAGCTTGAGCGCCGCGATGATCCGTATGCCGAACTGCCGCGCACCACCGAGCAGCACTACCTCGCCGGCCAGGTGGTGCTGGCCGGCTATGGACGGGTGGGCCGGCACATTGCGCAGGCATTGCAAACGCGCGGCATTCCCTACGTCGTTGCCGAGCAGAACCGTGAACGCGTGGAAGCACTGCGCCGGGACGGCATCGCCGCTGTGTCGGGGGATGCCGCCGACGCCGCCGTGCTCGTGCAAGCGCACATTGCCAAAGCCGCCCTCCTCGTCATCGCCACCTCGGACCCGTTGAGCGTTCGCCGCATGGCTGAAACCGCCCGCACCCTCAATCCCGGCATCGAAATCGTGCTGCGCACCCACACCGAAGAAGAGTCCCGCCTGCTGCGCAACGACGGCGTGGGAACGGTGTTTTTGGGCGAAGAGGAACTGGCCAAAAGCATGACATCGCACGTGTTGCAGCGGTTTGACAAGGTGCCGGAACAACAGGGCTGACGACAACGCCGGCCGCACTTTCCGGGCTCGCGCGGCCCCGTTTTTTCAACAAGCGCGACGAGGAGTGACCATTGGCATGAAAAACAGCACCAACAAAAATCCACCGGCATCCGAGCGTATAGACGCGCGAATTGCGGCGCTGGGCGACTGGCGGGGCGAGCTGCTTTCACAGCTGCGCGCGCTGGTGAAA
>JANXMO010000679.1 GCA_025354615.1 Burkholderiales bacterium
GCCACTTTTCGCTGTACACCTGGCTTGCTGCGGCCGCCTGCCAGGGTGGCGCTGGGCTTGCAGGCGGCGGGCGACTATGTTGCCGGGCCGTATCCGGCAACGCTCGAGGGCGCTGTTCGCTCCGGGTGCACCGCTGCTGCCGCGCTCACGGCACGGGTGCCTTGAGGCGCGCGAACGGCGCCGCCAGCGGCTCCCCCACAAACACCCCCTGCTGCGGCCACGCCACGCTCTTCCAATAGGCTTCCAGAGCGGTGCTGCCTTGGGCGTAGTGCAACAGCAGCACTTGCGGATGAGGAAATTTCTGCACGTGCGAACAAGGTTCCGACACGCTGCCATAACTGGCCGTGGCGCCTGAGGACAGCCAATCCAGCACGCTCATCTGGTCTCCCAGCCCTTCGAGCGCCCCACCATAAGACGTGAGATGGTCGGCCAGAGCGCCCGGCACCCAGTGAATTTTCTCGAGTTTGTCAACGCGCAAAAGCCCCGTCATGTACAACAGCACACGCTCTGCGTTTTCGATCGCGTCGGCCTGCTCGATGTGAACCTCGACTCCCCAAGCCGGCACCGGCCCCGGCGGCGGAAACAGAGGTGCACGAACGCTGCGCAACCGGTCAGACGTGTTCAGGTAGTAGACGTGGGCCGGCGGGGCGCCGCGCAAGCCCAGGCTGTGGTCTGAAGCAATACCCCGTCGAATGAGTGCTTTGGCTTGTTCAACGCTGCGTGAAGCCAAGAGCATGGAGGGGCGCAACTTCAAATCGGTATAAGGGCGCGCGCTGCGGCTGTTGAAGTAGCGGGATGGGCGGGACGCCGCGCAGCTGTCAGCACACATCGCGGCATCGAAACCCAAGGTCAGCGCAGCGGTGATGGAATTACAAGCCACTGCGTAAGGCTGTGTCCAGGCCAGTGCAAGTGCCTGGGTGGCAGCGCCAAAATGGGCGTCAACAGCCACTGCAAGGCGCTCCAATTCGGCTGGCGTCAACGCCGAGCGCACAGGCAATTCAACACGCAAAATTTGCGCGGGGTGCAAGCCGCGTGCGGCCGCGTAAAACTCGCCCACTTGCACTGAATAAGGATCGGCCGTGTTGATCACCAGGCCCAGATCAGCCGGCATCAAATGCTCGGCAACCTTTGGAACCGCCAGCCATGTACGCGCGGCAGGCGTGGGCTTTGGCTGAGCCAGCGCCGCAAAACCACTCAATGAAAGGAGCGCTGCAATGCAAATCTGCATAACGGCGCACCACTTGCCACCAGGTTTGTCACGGCTCCATTGCGTCACCAAGCTACCTTGTTTCAAAAATGGCCTGTTAAATGGCGACCAAAACAAACACTCTTAAAAACTGCTGGCAGTGGCGAAACAAGTCGCACGCGACGTCAAAACAAATACGTCAAGAAGAGGTTTTCAAACCGCCTTCCGTCAGCCATTTACGCACACGCTCCGCGTCAGCCAAGCGTGAATATTTGCCCGTTGAATCCAAAAATACGAAGATCAATTTGCGCCCGGCCAGTTTTGCCTGCATGACGAGGCAACGTCCCGCTTCGTTGATGAACCCGGTTTTTTGCAGGCCGATATCCCAGCCAGAGTTGAGCAACAAGCGGTTGGTCGTATGAAATTGCATCGGACGGTTACCGATCTCTACCTGGTATTCAGGAGACGTTGACAACTCCCGAATCACCTGGTGTTGATGTGCCGCTTTCACAAGCGTGGCCAGGTCTTTGGCGCTCGACTGGTTGTCGCTGGAGAGGCCGGTGGGCTCCACATAACGCGTGTCGTTCATTCCCAGTTCATGGGCCTTGCGGTTCATGGCGGTGACAAAAGCCGGCAAACCACCTGGGTAGCTGCGCCCCAAGGCATGAGCGGCACGGTTTTCCGACGACATCAAGGCCAGGTGCAGCAATTCCAGACGGGTCAGTTGGGTCCCAACCCGCAGGCGTGAACGGCTGCGTTTTTCCATGTCCACATCTTCATCGGTGACAGTCAATGGTTCGTCCATCGCCAAACGCGACTCGGCCACGACCAAGGCCGTCATCAACTTCGTAATGGAAGCAATCGGCAACACCGCTTGGGAATTTTTACTGAGCAAAATTTCGTTGGTGTCTTGGTCTATCACCAGCGCGACGCTGGATTTCAAATCTAATTGATCGGTCGTCTGATGCAATCCGTACAACTGCCCGAAAGACAGCGGTACAGCTGCAACGGGCGCCATTCGTACCAATGACACGCGGCGGGTCGGCGTTGTTGTCAAACGCAATTCAGCGTTGCGCCGCGCCACGGTGGCCTTGCTTTTGAGTGGCGTTTTTACAACCGCATGCGCGGCAAGCCGATGCGCTGATTTGGCACTGTGCTTTTTTGCCGCCTGGGCCGTTTGGGGAACAACCAGGACCAGGCAGCATGCCAAAAACAGCGCTTTTGTCCAACTTTGCACATTCAACACATTCGCCCCTTTGCACCTGCGCATACAAGTGTAGGTGATAAAAAAGCACGCAAGATCAGACTCTTGCGTGCTGTGTCTCAAGTGATGGATTGAAGAGTTTGCAACCCAAACATCTATTTCAACCCTGAGCCGCCACGCGTTCAATTTTGCTGTGCAACTTGTTCAATGCGGCCAGATAGGCCTTGGCTGATGCGACCACGATGTCGGGATCCGATCCGACACCATTGACCACCCTTCCGCCACGCTGCAGTCGCACCGTCACTTCGCCCTGCGATTCTGTACTGCCTGATGTGATGGCATTCACCGAGTAGAGCAGCATTTCAGCGCCACTTTGCAGTTTAGATTCAATCGCTTTGAGGCTTGCGTCGACCGGTCCATTGCCGTCACTTTGGGCGTGGTGCTCGGCGTCACCGGCCGCAAAGGCTACTTTGGCCTGGGGCCGCTCACCCATCTCAGAATGCTGAGACAACGCCAGCAAACGATAAAACTCATGTTCAGCAGTCACGGATTCGTCCATGACAAGCGCCGTGATGTCTTCATCAAAAATTTCGCTCTTACGGTCAGCAAGCTCCTTGAACTTGGCAAACGCAGCATTGATTTCGCCCTCTGATTCAAGCGCAACGCCTAAGTCAAGCAGCCTTTGCTTGAAGGCGTTTCGCCCAGACAGCTTGCCGAGAACAATTTTATTGGTCGACCAACCGACGTCTTCGGCACGCATGATTTCATAGGTGTCACGTGCTTTGAGCACACCGTCTTGATGGATACCAGAGGCGTGGGCAAACGCATTTGCACCAACCACCGCTTTGTTGGGCTGCACTGTAAAACCGGTGGTTTGGGCCACCAGCCTTGAAGCAGGCACGATTTGCGTGGCGTCAATTGACACATCGAGACCGAAATGGTCGCGCCTCGTTTTAACCGCCATTACCACTTCCTCCAAAGAGCAATTGCCGGCTCGTTCACCCAAGCCGTTGATCGTGCACTCGACTTGTCGCGCGCCGCCAATTTTCACGCCGGCCAGCGAGTTGGCCACCGCCATACCCAAATCGTTGTGGCAATGCACCGACCAGATGGCTTTGTCGGCATTCGGGATGCGACATCGCAAATCAAGAATGAATTGCCCAAACAACTCAGGAACGGCATAGCCAACAGTATCGGGAATGTTGACGGTGGTAGCGCCTTCGGCGATGACGGCTTCCAGGACGCGGCATAAAAAATCCGGGTCGGAGCGATAGCCATCTTCTGGGGAGAATTCCACGTCATGACATAAGTTACGCGCCAAACGCACCGATGAGCGCGCCTGCTCGAAGACTTGATCGGGCGTCATACGCAACTTCTTTTCCATGTGCAGCGCACTTGTGGCGATGAAGGTGTGGATGCGGGGTTGCGCCGCGCCGTGCAGTGCCTCGGCCGCACGTGAAATATCACGGTCGTTGGCGCGGGCCAAAGAGCACACAGCACTGTTTTTGATCACTTGGGCAATCGAGCGTACGGCTTCAAAATCACCGTTAGAAGACGCTGCAAAACCAGCTTCGATCACGTCAACTTTGAGACGTTCCAGCTGACGCGCAATGCGCAGCTTCTCGTCGCGGTTCATCGAAGCACCTGGCGATTGCTCGCCGTCACGCAAAGTCGTGTCAAAAATGATGAGCTTGTCGGTCATGGCGTTGCTCCTTGAATGAACGCGGGTGAATGAAAGATTGGTGCAACCCGCAAGCAAAAAAGAAAACGGCCCGATGCAGGTTGCAAGCGGGCCGTAAAACGAACGGATAGACGTCAACGCTCAGAAGGCCCCTGGAACTCCCAGTAGCTGCAGTCGTAGCGCTGAAATCAAATGTGGAAAAAACATAAGTCGATTGTAACTGCTCTCTATCAGCGGTGAAGGCCTTGTTCATCAGGCTCGTCGGTCGACATGGCGATCACGCTGACTGGACGGCCCTGCTTGCGCCGCCAGCCATAGACGACATAACCCGATGCACCATAAACGCAAAAAACAGCAAACAGCACCAGCGGCGGGTGCACGTTGATGAGTGCAATCGCCAATGCGATGGCAACAATCACGATGAAGGGCACCGTGCGTTTGAAGTTCACATCTTTGAAACTGTAAAACGGCACATTGGTCACCATGGTCAGACCTGCATAGAGCGTCAGGCTGAAAGCCGTCCAGGACAGCCACAAGCCTTCGGCACTGCCACTGAAACCCTGCTCGTTCATGACCCAGATGAAACCCATGACGAGGGCAGCAGCTGCCGGACTCGGCAAACCCTGAAAAAAACGTTTGTCAACCACGGCCAAGTTGGTATTGAAACGCGCAAGCCGCAGCGCGGCGCAGGAGCAGTAAACGAATGCAGCAATCCAACCCAGCTTGCCCATTCCTTTGAGCGCCCACTCATAAATGATCAGGGCAGGTGCTGCACCGAAAGACACCATGTCTGACAGGCTGTCCATCTGTTCGCCAAATGTGCTTTGGGTGTTGGTCATTCGCGCCACCCGGCCATCCAGGCTGTCCAGCACCATGGCACAAAACACACCATAGGCGGACTGCTCGAAACGCCCGTTCATCGCCATCACAATGGCATAAAACCCTCCAAACAGCGCAGCTAGCGTGAACAGGTTGGGCAACATATAAATGCCCTTGCGGCGGCGGCGCGGCATGTCATCCATGTCGTCAG
>JANXMO010000680.1 GCA_025354615.1 Burkholderiales bacterium
CCGCACCAAGCTGCAACTGGTGAAGGCTACCGCCAGACACTTGCGCAGTGTGCAACGACAGCCCGAGCGAATCAAAAGCTACTTCGGCCATGCGCCGGTTCAATATGCAGCTTGATTCAAGTTCATTGATGCCAAGTCAATAATGCCGAGCGCTGGCGTTGTAGGGGTCGAACCATACCGCCATCGGCTCCAGGCTCTTGCGGGCAATCGGCAGCATCAGCCCTGTGCAGTAGACCCTGAGCCCGCATGACGGTCCATGTGACCCAGCCCCTCGCACAGGTGCTCCATGTACTGATCAAACCGTTCGCTCGCACCTATCGTTCCTCATCTGAAATATTAAAATATGCTCATAGTGCCATTATTTATTGACACAGTGATATTAAAGAAAAGCGCCGCATTCTGACTGCTTTCTGAGCGACTTCTTCAGCACATGACCAAGGAAAATTTGGGTAGATAAAAAAGGACTTAATTCATGTTTATTCAACTTCTACACTGTCTGTGATGAACGAGCGCCGCCTTGTGCCGAGTAGCGACATTGATCCCTGCTTGAAGAACCACGCGTTGATGGCAGTGGTCCCGACCTCGGTCTCCTTTGCTCCCACCGACTCCACAGCAACCTTACATGACCAGGATCCGATTCGTCGACGCCGAACAGCAACTTCACTTGATAACGCTGTCTCGCAGCCATCGCTTGATAGAGGCGCTCTCGCCGAGCAGTCACCCTCTCTGCTAATAATCGACGACGACCCTGGCATCGTGCAGGTGCTTGGCCGCATGCTCGCCGGCCTGGGCCACTTGCGCTTCGCTTTGTCAAGCAGTGATGCGCTGCGTCTGGCGCGCGAGGATGCACCTGACGTCGTGCTGGTCGACGCCGAGATGCCAGGCATAAATGGCTTCGAGTTCTGCGCCCAGATGAAGATCGATCCTTATCTGGCAGAGGTGCCGGTGATCTTCATCACCAGCCACGGCGATGTCGAAAACGAGGTTGCAGGATTCTCCGCCGGGGCCGCCGACTTTATCCGCAAGCCGCCCACCGCCGAGGTGGTGGTGGCACGCGTGCGCACTCAGCTGCGGCTCAAGGCCTTGTCTGATGCGCTGCGCCGCGCAGCGCTGGTGGACGGACTCACCGGCATCGCTAATCGGCGTCGCTTCGACGAGCAGTTGCAAACAGAATGCGACCGTTCAATGCGCAGCGGCGATCCTCTGTCGTTACTAATGATCGACGTCGATCACTTCAAACGCTACAACGACCACTACGGTCACCCGGCCGGCGATAGTTGTCTGCGTGCCGTCGCCAGCGCCATTCAAGGTCTGCCAAACCGCCCTGCGGACCAAGTGGCCCGCTATGGCGGCGAAGAATTTGCGATGCTGCTGCCCGATACCGAACTGGCGGGCGCAGCCCACTTGGCCCAGCGCGTGGTCGAAACGGTAGCGGCGCTGCGCATCGTGCATGAGGGTTCGCCGTTGAATCTCGTGGTCACTGTCTCGGTGGGTGTGGCCACGGCCCACAGCCATGTCGATGGCGCCAACATTCCGGCTTCCGCCCAGGCCCTACTTGGCGCGGCCGATCAGGCGCTCTATGCCGCTAAGGCGGCCGGTCGCGGACGGAGCCTGACCTACGCCGCTCCGACCCTCACCGACGAACTTGCTGGTCCCACTTGCAGAGCCTGAAATTTGATGTCGAACCGCGGCGCAATACGACATTAGCCCGGGACGTCAAATGCCGCGATGTGGTGGTCGCAATCCTCAATCCTACGGCGCGCATCAATTCTCTAAACGATGAGACCTGACCATGAATCCATCACGCCGACAACCGTCTCGCGGCGCAGAGCGGTACAGCGTGGCCTGCTAAGCGCGCGCGCCGCGGTTGTCGCTGGCGTGGCAGGGCTGGCGCTGGCCGCCACGGCAGCGCCGCTGACACTGGCGGTGGCGGACTTGCCCCTGTTCGCTCCCGCTTTGATCTCCGAGGCCGAGGGCTACTACCGCGAAGAGGGGCTCGAACTGAAAATCCTGCATTGCGTCAGTGGCCGACGCTGCCTGCAGCATCTGACCGACGGTGAAGCGCAGATCGCGATGGTGGCTGATACACCGATCGTGATGGCGATCCATGCGGGCGCTCGCTTCGACATCGTCGCGACGATCGGTACGTCTCGTGAGCACCGCCTGACCGCGCGCTTAGATCGTGGCATTCGCTTGCCTGCCCATCTGAAGGGCAAGCGAATTGGATTCGCCAGAGGAACCACGGGACACTACTTCACGAACGCATTCCTCGACGCCAACAACATCGATCTGGGCGAGGTGAAGCTGGTGCCGCTGGAAGCAGCTGAGGTGGTGGGGCAGCTCGTGCACGGCGACATTGATGCTGCTGGGCTTTACCAGCCTTATGCCTACCTGGCGGCGACCGCGCTTGGTAAGAACGCGCTTGTGCTGCCCAGTCCGCGCATCACCGTCACCGTCAATGTCGTGAGCAAGCCGGTTGGCACCGGGGTCCGCGACGAGGACCTAAGCAAGCTGCTTCGCGCCCTGAAGCGCGCATGTGAATTCATTGCTCTGCAGCCGATGCGTTCACGAGCGATGCTGGCCGCCAAGCTCGGGCTCGAACAGGCAGTGCTCGATTCGAGTTGGAGCGACTACGCATTTCGCGTTAGCCTGGATCAATCGTTGATCACTGGACTAGAAGCGGAATCTCGTTGGGCGCTGCGCGAAGGGCTGGTACCTAAGGGCCCG
>JANXMO010000104.1 GCA_025354615.1 Burkholderiales bacterium
GGCGGCGCTGGCAGCCTTATGGTCAACCCATCCACGCGTAACTGTATTGACCTACGAGAATGGAGCACACGATCCGCGGCTTCCATCCCTGATTCGGTTGCAAAAGCAATTGCCGACGGACTTGTTGCCTCAAATGCTAAAGGCACTTGTATCGAATCATCCGTAGGCGTGCCGGAAGGTCAGCCCTCTGCCTTTGTGCGCATCGCCTGTTCAGCCACCTGGCTCGTGTCCCTGACCGCCACCAACGCGTCGGTCAGCAGAGAAATCAGGCCGCGCGACTCGGATGCCTCCATCCCGCCACAGACCTGCTTGCCGGTCATTCCGTCCATCAATCGAGCCGTCCAGTTACCGCTCGCTAGCGGTGGTCATCTTGCGGTGGCCGAGGTAGCGCCCTTACGGACGCGGTACCAGTACGGCTCTCAGCAAGGCTTTAGTCTTACTCTGTCAATAAATCATGTCAAGACAAGCTTTTCTACATTTTCCAGATGAGGCGCGATGGGTGCGAACGAACGGTTTGACCAGTACACGGAGCACTTGGCGCAAGGGCCGGAGCATTTGGACCGCCATGCGGGACTTAAGGGCTACTGAACAGGGCTGCTGCTGCCACTGACCCGCAAGAGTGTGGAGCCGATGGCAGCAAGGGTTAACCCCTAAAACGTCAGCACCCGGCAACAATCGCTGCATCATTTTGTGGCCAAAGCTGACTGGTCTGATGCACAAAAGCCTTGTTACGTTCGTCAGTGGGTGGTGCTGCAAACGGACTTCCAATCTGGCGGCTGGTGGATCATCGATGACACCAGTTTCTCCAAGAAGGGCAAGCACTCGGTGGGTGTCGCCCGTCAATACTGCGGCATGCTGGGCGAGCAGGACAACTGCTAAGTGGCATTCAGCGTGATGTACCAACGCTGGCGCATCGAGCGCGATTGCCAGGACCTGAAGCAGGACTTCGGGCTGGGTCACTACGAGGGCCGTGGCTGGCGAGGGTTTCATCACTATGCCAGCCTGAGCATTGCGACCTACGGGTTCTTGATGGCCGAGCGACTCATGGCTGGCAAGCCGGTCGCTGGCAAAAAAAACTCCATCGAACGCCAAGTGCCTGCCATTCCCAAAGATTACGTCCCTCGCGGCAGCCCAGCGGCACGTGGAACGCTCGATCACGACCCTGCGACTCAACTTGAGTCAGCAACTGGCCGCCCGTCTCGAGCAATGCCTCTGCTGCGGCAGGATGAGCGAAAAGATACTTTTGTGACACAGTAAGATTGAATATCCAAACGGAAGCGTTCGAAGATTCGATTTGCCATGTTGAGTGCAAGCCAGCATCGAACAGCACTGAAGCGATGCTGCTTTGAATGCCACGTAGCATTTGAGCGACTAAAAGCGGTGGAAGAGAAAACCTTTCATGCTAGAGTCATTGAGATAATTTCACACCATAACGCATGCGCAGAAGCCTAAGTGCCTTTGTTATAAGTTGGATGCTGGCAACGCAACTGTCGCCAGCTGCTGCGTTTGGCTTTGGGCGCACAAGTAATTCGACTGTCCTCGGACAACAACTTGATTTCTCAATTGTTCTGACAACAGCGCCCGGTGAAGCTCTCAACGCCGAGTGCATCACAGCAGAAGTAATGGTGGGTGACAATGCGTTGTCACCCACTGTTGTTAAAACGCGGCTTGATACGGCTGTCGACACCGGGAATGCCGTCTTGCGCGTGGTGACGAATGTGCGGATCGAAGAACCGATTGCATCCATCAGCGTAGTGCTCAGCTGCCCCACGCGCATGACGCGCAAGTTCGTCGTTTTCATTGATCCGCCGGTTGTTGCGGAAACGCCTGTTTTGTCCAACAGCAATAATTTGGCCTCTACACCTGCTGTCAGTAATGGTGTGGCTGCGGCAAAGGTCGCGACATATCCCTTGATATCCAGGTCTTCAGGCCGTTCAAATTCACAGCGCGCGGCGCGCAAAGCATCGGCATCAGGTAGCAAAGCTTCCGCTACCAGACGACACGCCGTACAAAACTCTGTGTTGCGCAGCGTCTCTGCTGTCGAGCCGCAGCGTGGTCGTGCAACGCACCGCTCTTCATCTGTTGTGCTTGCTGCCGGC
>JANXMO010000125.1 GCA_025354615.1 Burkholderiales bacterium
CGTCAAGGACAAGGAAGTGACCCAGGCCGATGTGGCCCGTGTGATTGAAACTGCAAAAGCCATCAACATCTCGACTGACCAGCGTTTGCTGCTGGTCGAGCCGCAGGAATTCGTGATCGACGGCCAGGATGTGCGTGAGCCGATCGGCATGAGCGGTTTGCGCCTGGAAGCCAAGGTGCATATCGTGACCGGCGCGCAAAGCGCTGCCGAAAACATTATCAAATGCGTGCGGCGCTGCGGTCTGGAAGTCGACCAGTTGATGCTCAATCCGCTTGCTTCGAGCCTGTCGGTGCTGACGCAGGACGAGCAGGAACTTGGCGTGGCGATGGTCGACATCGGCGCCGGCACCACCGATATCGCGATATTCACCGGCGGCGCCATCCGGCATACGGCCGTGATTCCGATCGCCGGCGATCTGATCACCAGCGACATTGCCATGGCGCTGCGCACGCCGACCAAGGATGCAGAAGAAATCAAGGTCGAGTACGGCGTTGCCACGCAACTGCTGGCCGATCCCGACACGCAGGTGGAAGTGCCGGGCCTGGGCGACCGCAGCCCGCGCATGTTGAGCAAGCAGGCGCTGGCCGGCGTCATCGAGCCGCGCGTCGAGGAAATTTATTCATTGGTCCATCAGGTGATTCGCGAAAGCGGGTTTGAAGAGCTGCTGTCCAGCGGCATCGTCATCACCGGCGGCGCCGCCGTCATGCCCGGCATGGTCGAGCTGGGCGAAGACATTTTTCTCAAGCCCGTGCGCAAAGGGCTGCCGCTGTACCGCGGCGCGCTGCACGACATGGTGGCCAACCCGCGTTCGGCCACCGTCATGGGCCTGCTCGAAGAAGCCCGGCTGGGCCGCAACCGCGGCCTGCGCGCAGCGCAACAGGCGGGCTCGGTCAAGACGGGTTTCACGCGGTTGAAAGACTGGTTCCTGGGCAATTTCTGAGGTCGAACACGATGCAATCCACCCTTTTAAGAAGCCGCGATCCACCGGCCTGACAACGCGTTTTTTTACTCAAACCACAACAGCCTCAACGAGGCAACGCCCACCATCCACAGGAGAGAACGACATGGCCATCGAAATGATTGAAGAATTTGACAACGGCACGCAGATCAAGGTGATCGGCGTCGGCGGCGGCGGCAACAACGCGGTCGAGCACATGATCACGCAAGGCGTGCAAGGCGTGGAATTCGTTTGTGCCAACACCGACGCGCAGGCGCTGAACCGCAGCGGCGCGCACCAGCTGATTCAACTCGGCACCAGCGGCTTGGGTGCCGGCGCCAAGCCGGAAGCCGGCCAGGCCGCGGCCGAAGAAGCCGTCGAGCGCATCAAGGAAGCCATTGCCGGCGCGCACATGCTGTTCATCACCGCCGGCATGGGCGGCGGCACCGGCACCGGCGCCGCGCCGGTGATTGCACGGGTGGCCAAGGAAATGGGCATCCTGACGGTTGGCGTGGTCACCAAGCCGTTCGACTTCGAAGGCAAGCGCCGCATGAAGGCGGCAGATGCCGGCCTGTCCGAACTGGAAGCCAACGTCGATTCGCTGATCGTTGTGCTGAACGAAAAGCTGCTCGAAGTGCTGGGCGACGACGTCACGCAAGACCAGGCCTTTGCCGAAGCCAACGATGTGTTGAAGAACGCTGTCGGCGGCATCAGCGACATCATTCACATGCACGGCATGGTCAACGTCGACTTCGAAGACGTGAAGACGGTGATGAGCGAACCCGGCAAGGCGATGATGGGCACCGCCCAGGCCAGCGGCCCTGACCGCGCCACCAAAGCCGCCGACGCGGCCGTGGCCTGCCCGCTGCTCGAAGGCATCGACCTCTCGGGCGCGCGCGGCGTGCTGGTGTTGATCGCCGCCAACCGCAACACGCTCAAGCTGAGCGAGAGCAAGAACGCGATGAACACCATCCGCCGTTACGCGGCGGAAGACGCGCACGTCATCTTCGGCACCGTTTATGACGACTCGCTGGGCGACCGCCTGCGCGTGACCGTCATCGCCACCGGCCTGAGCCCGGCCCGCCGTGCGCAAGCGCCCATCAGCATGGTGCACAACACCCCGGTGATGCGCACCGGCACCGACAACCTGCCGCTGATGGCGCACCCCGTGCCCACCGGCGGCGGTGGTGGCGCTGCGGCCTCGCACGACTACAGCTCGCTGAGCACGCCCAGCGTGTGGCGCACCCGCACGGCGGCGGCCAAGGTCGACGCGCTGGCCAGCAACGGCATGGATGAAATCGAAATCCCTGCGTTCCTGCGCAAACAGGCGGATTGAGCGGGTTTTTCCGAAGTCTCGCGCAAGAGACGGGGCCCGCGCTGTTTTCAAAAAACAGGGCCCTTTAAACTTCTCCCATGCTGGCCCAACGCACCCTTCAATCGCTGACCCGCGCCGTCGGCGTGGGCGTGCATGGCGGCCAGCGGGTGGAACTGACGCTGCGCCCGGCGCCGCCGGACACCGGCATCGTGTTCCGCCGGGTCGACCTGCCGGTGCCGGTCGACATCCCGGTCCACCCGCGGGCGGTGTGCGACACGCGCATGGCCACCAGCATTTCCCCGGGCGGCGACCCGGGCGCGCCCAAGGTCAACACCATCG